>JBKBVM010000119.1:0-5475 GCA_046289555.1 bacterium | reverse complement strand
GTACTCTGCGGCCCGGCGCTCGGCGGCGCTGCCCGCGACGCGGGGACCCGCGGCGGCCAGGGCCACCACGTGGGACCACGCGCGGGCGCCCACGTCCTCCGCAGGCGCCGCGGGCGCAGCCGCCGCCCACACGGCCAGCAGGGCCGCGGCGACAAGCCAACACCGTCCGCGCACCCTCATCCGCGGCCCACGGTCGTCCCGACGCGTAGCGCGGGTGTGAAGGTCAGCCCTCCTGCTGGAAGGCTTCCCGCAGCTGCCGGTAGGTGTCCTCCAGGTGCTGGGGGATCACCTTCACGTCTGCCAGCACCGGCATGAAGTTGGTGTCCCCGGCCCAGCGGGGGACCACGTGCACGTGCAGGTGGTCCACGATCCCCGCGCCCGCGGCCCGGCCCAGGTTGATGCCGATGTTGAAGGCCTGGGCGCCCAGCGCGCGGCGCAGGGCCCGTACGGACCGCCGCACCGCCTCCCACAGGTCCTGGACCTCCGCGGGGGTCAGGTCCTCCAGGTCCCCCGTGTGCCGGACGGGGACCGCCATCACGTGACCGCTGTTGTACGGGTAGCGGTTCAGCATCACGAAGGCGGACCCGCCCCGCCACACGATGAGGTTCTCTTCGTCGCGTCCCTCCGCGGGCTTGGTGCAGAAGATGCAGCCCTCGGGCTCCGGGCCCTTGATGTACGCCAGCCTCCACGGCGCCCAGAGCTGTTCCAACTCCACCCTCCCGTCAGCTGGAACCCCGCGGGCGAGACGCCAGCAGGCCCAGCCGCACCAGCGCCTCCGCGGCCGCGGCCTGCTCCGCCTCCTTCTTCGTCCGGCCCCGCCCCTCGCCCAGGACCCGGCCGCCCACCTCCACAGCGGCCACGAAGGCCTTCGCGTGGTCGGGCCCCTCGGTGGCCGTGATGCGGTAGCGCGGCAGCTTGCGCTCGTGCTGCTGCACGTACTCCTGCAGCTGGCTCTTGAAGTCCGCAGGGACCTCGTCCAGGCCTTCCAGCCGCTCCGCGTACCACCGGCTCACCAGGGCGTGCGCCACCCCGAACCCCGAGTCCAGGTACACCGCGCCCACCACCGCCTCCAGCACGTCCGCCAGCATGCTGGACCGCTCGCGGCCCCCACCCCGCTCCTCCCCGCGGCCCAGGAGGATGTACGAGCCCAGGTCCAGGCCTCGGGCGATGCTGGCCAGGGTGGGCTCGTTGACGAGGCGGGCCCGCAGGCGTGCCAGGTCGCCCTCGCTGCGGTCGGGGAAACGGCGGTACAGGTGGTCGCTCACCACCAGGTTCAGCACCGCGTCCCCCAGGAACTCCAGGCGCTCGTAGGTGCCCAGGCGCTCCCCGCCCTCCTCGTGGGCGTACGAGCCGTGGGTCAAGGCGAGGTTGAGCAGCCGCAGGTCCCGGAACCGGACTTCCAGCCGCGCCTCCAGCTCCCGCAGCCGGTCGGCCCGCTCGCGGTCCAGCTCCTCACTCACCGTCCCCGCGCCAACGGCCATGGTCCGACGCTACACCACGGGGAAGGCCGCCCCGCCGCACGGGCTTTCCGGCCCGCTCCGACCGCTCAGGGTTTCCGCGGACATGGAACTAGCTGTCCTCCACCCTCCGGACCGCGAGGGTGCAGTTGTGGCCGCCGAACCCGAAGGCGTTGGACAGCGCCACCCGCACCGCCGCGGGCCGGGCCCGGTTCGGCACGTAGTCCAGGTCGCAGTCGGGGTCGGGGTTCTCGTAGTTGATGGTGGGCGGCAGGACCTGGTGGTACACGCTCAGGGCGCACGCGATGAGCTCGACCCCGCCCGCGGCGCCTAAGAGGTGGCCCGTCATGGACTTGGTGGAGCTCACCGCCAGCCGGTAGGCGTGGTCCCCGAAGACCCGCTTGATGGCCAGGGTTTCGAACTTGTCGTTGTACGGGGTGCTGGTGCCGTGGGCGTTGATGTAGTCCACGTCCTCCGGTCGCAGGCCCGCGTCTGCCAGGCACCGCGCCATGCACTGAGCCGCGCCCTCGCCCTCGGGGTCCGGCTGCGTGATGTGGTAGGCGTCTGCGCTCATCCCGTAGCCCACCACCTCGCAGTAGATGCGGGCCCCGCGGGCGCGGGCACTCTCCAGCTCCTCCAGGAGCACCACCCCCGCACCCTCCCCCATCACGAAACCGTCGCGATCCCGGTCAAAGGGCCGCACCGCCCGCTCGGGATCGTGGTTGCGGGTGGACATGGCCTTCATGGAGCAGAAGCCCGCGATGGACAGGGCCGTGATGGCCGCCTCGGTGCCGCCCGCGATCATGGCGTCCGCGTCGCCCCGCTGGATGATCTTGAAGGCGTCGCCGATGCAGTGGCCGCCCGTGGCGCAGGCGGTGACCACCGAGGTGTTGGGGCCCCGGGCCCCGAACAGGATGCTCACCATCCCCGCGGCCATGTTGCTGATGAGCATGGGGATGAAGAACGGGCTCACGCGGTCGGGCCCCCGCTCCAGCAGGACCCGGTGCTGCTCCTCCCACGTGTGGGCGCCGCCGATGCCGGACCCCAGCACCACGCCCACCCGGTCCCGGTTGGCGGGGGTGATGCGGAAGTCCGCGTCGTCCAGCGCCATGCGGGTGGCCGCGATGGCGAACTGCACGAACCGGTCGTTGCGGCGGGCCTCCTTGCGGTCCATGTACTGGAGGGGGTCGAAGTCCCGGACCTCCGCGGCGATCTGCGTGGGGAACGGGGAGGGGTCGAAGGACTCGATCCGCCGGACGCCGCTGCGGCCCTCCAGGAGCGCGTTCCAGAACGGCTCCTTGCCGATCCCGATGGGGGTGACCAGCCCCACCCCCGTGATGGCGACCCTGCGCCGCTGCTGGCTCAAGGGTCCCACCGATCGGGGATCCGCCAGGGCTCGGGGTCTCCGGGGGCCCCCGTCGTCGGCTGCCGCACCGCGTCCGCGGACAACCCCTAGCCCTCCTTGGCGGCCTGGAGGTGTTCCTCGATGTACTGCACCGCCTGCCCCACCGTCTGGATCTTCTCGGCTTCCTCCTCGGGGATCTGGATGCCGAACTCTTCCTCCAGGGCCATCACCAGCTCCACCACGTCCAGGGAGTCCGCGCCCAGGTCCTCCACGAAGGAGGCGTTCTCCGTCACCTCGTCTTCCTCCACGCCCAGCTGCTCCACCACGATGGCCTTCACCCGCTCGAACGTTGACGCCATCTCCGCCTCCTCGCCGCGCCCGCTCGTTTTCCCCTACTTCATTACCATACCACCGTCCACGTTCAAGACCTGGCCGGTGATGTACGCCGCCTGCTCGCTGCACAGGAACACCACCGCGGGGGCGATCTCCCGCGGCGTGCCCGTGCGGCCCATGGGGATCTGGGAGGTCAGCCACCGGCGCTGGTCCTCGTCCAGGGCTTCCGTCATCCGGCTGTGCACGTAGCCCGGGGCGATGGCGTTCACGGTGATGTTCCGGGACGCCACTTCCCGCGCCACCGCCTTCGTGAAGCCCACGATGCCCGCCTTGGCGGCCACGTAGTTGGCCTGGCCCGCGTTGCCCACCAGCCCCACCACGGACGTCACGTTCACGATGCGGCCCCAGCGTGCCCGCAGCATGTCCCGCAGGGCCTCCCGGGTGCACAGGAACGTCCCCGTGAGGTTGGTGTCCAGGACCCGGCGCCAGTCGTCCAGCCGCATGCGGACCACCAGCCCGTCCCGCAGGGTCCCCGCGTTGTTCACCAGGATGTCCACCCGGCCCAGCTGCTCCCGGACCTCCCGGAAGAGCCGCTCGACGTCCTCCTCCGACGCCACGTCGCCACCTACCACCACCGCCCGGCCTCCCTCGCCGCGGATGCGGTCCGCCACGCGCACTGCCCCGTCCCGGTTGGAGCCGTAGTGGACCGCCACCGCGGCGCCGGCCCGGGCCAGGGCCTCGCAGACCGCACCCCCGATGGCGCCGGAGCCTCCGGTCACCAGGGCCACTTTGCCGCGCAGGTCCACGCCCTGCATCGCCTCAGGCCCTCGCCCCCGGGCTCTCCCGCGCACCCGTTTCCCCGGCGGCGGAGCTGGGGCTCCCGCCGCCCAGGGCCGCAGCGGTCTTCTCCAGGGAGGCCCGGTCCTCCACGTGCCAGGTGGCCGCGCCCCGTGCGCAGCGCTTCACCAGGCCCGACAGCACGGTCCCCGGGCCTAGCTCCACGAAGGTGTCCACGCCGTCCTGGGCCATATACGTCACCGACTGCGCCCACCGAACGGGGCTCGCCACCTGCTCCACCAGCAGCCGGCGGATGTCCGCGGCCCGCCGCACCGGCTGCGCGGTGACGTTAGCCACCACGGGCAGCTGTGCGTCCCGCAGGGTCACACGCTCCAGCACCTCCCGAAGGCGCTCCGCCGCGGGCTGCATCAGGCGGGTGTGGAACGGGGCGGACACCGCCAGCAGCACGGCCCGACGGGCGCCCGCGGCCTTCGCCAGCCGCACCGCCTCCTCCACCGCCGCCCGGTCTCCGCCCACCACCACCTGGTCCGGGGCGTTGTAGTTGCTGGCCTCGCAGACCCCCAACGTCGAGGCCTGCTGGCACACCCGCTCCACCGCCTCCGTGGGCAGGCCCAGGACCGCGGCCATGGCGGTCTCCCGTCCCTCCGTGGCCTGCTGCATGAACAGCCCGCGCTGGCGGACCAGCCACACCGCGTCCTCGAACTCCAGGCTGCCCGCACACACCAGGGCGGTGTACTCCCCCAGGCTCAGGCCCGCGGCCAGGACGGGAGGCGGGATGCGGCCGCGGGCCGCCTCCAGGCACGCCAGGCTGGTGACGAGGATGGCAGGCTGTGTGTTTTCCGTCCGCTGCAGGGCTTCCTCGGGTCCTGACCGGCACAGCTCCAGCAGGTCAAACCCCAGCACCGAGGAGGCCCGCTGGAACAGGGCCCGGGCCCGGGGGAACGCCTCGGCCAGATCCACCCCCATCCCCACGTACTGCGCCCCCTGGCCGGGGAACACGTACGCCACGCCGCCCATGCCTACCCCCAGCGCAGGGCGCAGGAAGCCCAGGTGAGCCCGCCGCCGAACGCCACCAGCACCACCAGGTCCCCCGGCTTGACGCGCCCCTCTTCCACCGCCTCGTACAGAGCCACGGGGACCGACGCGGAGGAGGTGTTCCCGTACTTGTGAACGTTCACGTAGAACTTCTCCAGGGGCTGGCGCAGGCGCTCCGCCGCGGCCTGGATGATCCGCACGTTGGCCTGGTGGGGGATGAACAGGTCCACCTCCTCCACCGAAACGCCCGCCCGCTGGCACGCCTCCTCGATGGCGCGCGGGATGATGCGGCTGGCGAACTTGAACACCTCGGGACCGTTCATGTGGATGTAGTGCTGGGCCCGCTCCACGGTCTCGTACGAGGCGGGCAGCCGACTGCCCCCCGCGGGCAGGCTCAGAAGGGAGCTCCCCCCGCCGTCCGCGCCGAGCCAGAAGGACAGCAGCCCCGCCTGGCCGTCCGAGGGGACGACCACCGCGGCGCCCGCGGAGTCCCCGAACAGCACGCAG
>JBKBVM010000118.1:0-5475 GCA_046289555.1 bacterium | reverse complement strand
GGCCGGAACATCCGGGCCCTGGAGGCCCTCACGGGCGTGGACCTCATCATCGACGACACCCCCGAGGCCGTGACCCTCTCCTCCTTCGACCCGGTGCGGAGGGAAGTGGCCAAGATCGCCCTGGAGAAGCTCATGTCGGACGGCCGCATCCACCCGGCCCGGATCGAGGAAATGGTGGAGAAGGCCCAGCGGGAGCTGGAGGAGCGCATCGTGCAGGAGGGAGAGCGGGCGGCCCTGGAGGCGGGGGTCCACGGCCTGCACCCGGACCTCGTGAAGCTGCTGGGACGGCTGAAGTTCCGGACCTCCTACGGCCAGAACGTGCTGCAGCACTCGGTGGAGGTGGCGCTGCTGGCGGGCGAGCTGGCGTCCCAGCTGGGGGCGGACGCGGCCCTGGCGCGGCGGGCGGGGCTGCTGCACGACATCGGCAAGGCCCTCACCCACGAAGTCCAGGGGAGCCACACGCAGATCGGCCTGGACATCGCCCGCCGGTACCACGAGCACCCCGCGGTACTGAACGCCATCCTCTACCACCACGGGGAGGAGGAGGCGAAGTACGTGGAGGCGGTGCTGGTGGCCGCGGCGGACGCCATCTCCGGCTCCCGGCCCGGTGCCCGGAAGGAGTCGGTGGAGCTGTACATCCAGCGGCTGCAGGCCCTGGAGCAGCTGGCCACCTCCTTCCCCGGCGTGGAGAAGGCCTACGCCATCCAGGCGGGCCGCGAGATCCGGGTCCTCGTGCGGCCCCACGAGGTGGACGACCTGGCCGCCTACCGGCTGGCCCGGGACCTGGCCCGCAGGATCGAGGCGGACCTGGACTACCCGGGGCAGATCAAGGTGACGGTGCTGCGGGAGACGCGGGTGGTGGAGTACGCCCGCTGACGCAGCCGCGGAGGGGCTTGTGGCCGTGGGACCGTCGTACGCCACGGAGACCATCCGGATCCTGCCCGACAGCGTCAGCTTCGTGGCGGCGCTGCTGGTGGAGTTCCCGGAGTTCGCCTCCGCGGCCTTCCACCCCCGCGAGGGGACCCTGCGGCTCACCCTGCTAGTCGGTCGCAGGCTGCCAGCCCGGTCTCGGGTCCGGTTCGCCCGGAGGGTCGAGGACGCGGTGGCGGTGCTGCACGACCTGGAGGGCGGGCCACCACCGCGCGTGGAGGTTCGCTGGCAGGTGGGCCCTAACTTCACACGGTTCGAGCTGGTCCGGTCCGTGGACGACCTGACCCTGGAGGAGGTGCGGGTGGTCGCGCAGCTGGCCCGCGACAGCTTCGGAGGCGACCTTCTGGCGGGCGAGCAAGGTCCGGAGGAGGGACGGGAGGAGGAGCTGCGCTACGCCCTGGAGCACGCCCGCCAGCTGCGTCCCAGCCGGCCCGTGGTCGGGCTCCGGGAAGGCGGCAGGGTCCTGGTTTACTACGCCCCCCGGACCGCCCGACGGGTGCGGGAGCCCGTTCCTTGAGGATCCTGTTCGTGGGAGACGTGCACGGCCGGCCGGGCCGCCGGGCGGTGGCGCGGCGCGTACCCGCCCTGCGGCGCGAGTGGCAGGTGGACTTCGTGGTGGCCAACGCGGAGAACAGCGCGGGCGGGGTCGGCCTCACGCCCCAGACCGCCGCGGAGCTGTTCGAGGCGGGGGTGGACGCCCTGACGGGCGGCAACCACACCTGGGCCAAGCGGGAGGCGTACGAACTGCTGGACGCGGACCCGCGCCTGGTCCGGCCGGCCAACTACCCGCCCGGGGTCCCCGGGCACGGCAGCACGGTCCTGCGCCGCGGCGGGTTGGCGCTGGGCGTTCTGAACCTGCAGGGTCGGGTGTTCATGGATCCCCTGGACGACCCGTTCCGGGTGGCCCGGGCGGAGGTGGAACGCCTGCGCAGGGAGACGCCCTTCATCCTCGTGGACTTCCACGCGGAGGCCACCTCGGAGAAGATCGCCATGGGCTACTACCTGGACGGCCAGGTGACCGCGGTGGTGGGCACGCACACCCACGTCCAGACCGCGGACGAGCGCGTGCTCCCGGGCGGGACCGCGTACATCACCGACGTGGGCATGACCGGCCCACGGGACGGGGTCATCGGAGTGGACCGGGAAGCCATCCTCCAGCGGTTTCTGACCCAGCTGCCCATCCGGTTCGAGGTAGCCACGGGTCCCGTGCAGTTCAACGCGGTGCTGGTGGAGGCGGACAGCTCGGGACGGGCCACCGCCATCCGCCGGATCCACGAGGTGGACTGAGCCTGGCCGTCGAGGAGGATCGGGTGCGGGCAGACCTGCACACCCACACGACGGCGTCGGACGGCACCCTCTCACCCCGGCAGCTGGTCCGGGAGGCCAGGGCCGTGGGTCTGCAGGTGCTGGCGGTGACCGACCACGCCACCGTGGACGGGATCGCGGAGGCGGCGGACGAAGCGGAGCGCCTGGGCCTCGAGCTGGTGCCGGGCGTGGAGCTGAGCACGGACGTCCCCGGCAGCGAGGTCCACATCCTCGGCTACTTCGTGGACTGGCGGAGCCACTCGTTCGGGACGTTCCTACGGCGCCTGCGGGACGGCCGGCTGGCGCGGGCTCACGAGATGGTCCGGCGTCTGAACCGGCTGGGAGTCCCCCTTACCTTCGAGGAGGTGGTGCAGCAGGCGGACGGTGCGGTGGGCCGGCCGCACGTGGCCCGGGCCCTGGTGGCCGCGGGCTACGTAGCGAGCTTCGAGGAAGCCTTCAGCCGCTACCTGGCCCGGGGCAGGCCCGCCTACGTGGAGCGGGAGCGCTTTACGCCCGAGGAGGCGGTGGAGGCGATCCTGCGGGCCGGCGGGGTCCCCGTGTTCGCTCACCCGCTCTGGGGCGGGGAGCGGGACCGGGTGGCACGGTTGGCGGAGCGGGGACTTGTGGGCATCGAGGCCTACTACCCGGAACACTCACCGCAGGACGTGCGGCGGTTCCTGCAGTGGGCCGAGGAGTTCGGCTTGGTGGCCACGGGGGGCAGCGACTACCATGGACCGGGGCCCGCGAGCCGCGCGCCCCTGGGTAGCGTGTACGTCCCTCCGGGCGCGGTGGATGCCCTGCGGGCGGCCCGGGAACGGGCGCGGGGGTAGCGGCAGGGGCGGGAACGGGGCCGGCGAGGAGGCGTGCCATGCGGTGTCCGAGGTGCGGGACGGAAAACCCCGAGCGGAAGATCGTCTGCCGCAAGTGCGGGGCGCGGCTGCGGCCGACCGCCCCGGCGTCCTCGCCCGTCACGCAGGAGACGGAGGCCGAGCTCATGTGGCGCCTTCGCTGGGACCTGCTGCGGGTGGCGGCGACGTTCGCGCTGTCCGCGGCGGCGGCGGTGGCTCTGGGGCTTTTCGTCCTCCGGTGACGTATAATCCGGGAGAAGGCGACGCGGGGGAGGAGTAGCCGCACGGCCGGCGCAGCGAGGGCGCGGCGGTGCGAAGGGCCTGCCGGGCCGGCGGTGAACGTCGCCCCCAAGCCGCGGGAGGAACAGCTGTAGAGCCCGCCGGGTGGCGCCCGTGACCGCGCCCCGAGGGCCGGGCCGGCGGCCGTGTGGTTGGCTGGCCCGGAAGGAAGGTGGTACCGCGGAGCGCCGCTCCGTCCTTTCGGACGGGCGGCGCTTTCCCGTTGGGAGGTGCGTGCTCGATGGAGGAGCTGCCGAAGGCGTACGACCCCTCACAGGTGGAGGGACGGCTGTACCGCACGTGGGTGGAGCGGGGGTACTTCCGCGCCCTGCCGGACCCGCAGCGCGCGCCGTGGGCGGTGATGATGCCCCTGCCGAACGTCACCGGGGAGCTGCACATCGGCCACGCCCTCAACAACACCCTGCAGGACGTGCAGACGCGCTTCTGGCGCATGCGGGGCCGCAACGCCCTGTACCAGCCCGGCACCGACCACGCGGGGATCGCCACGCAGAACGTGGTGGAGCGGGAGCTGGCCCGGGAGGGGCTGCGCCGGGAGGACCTGGGTCGGGAGGGGTTCGAGCAGCGGGTGTGGCGGTGGGTCGAGAAGTACGGTCAGATCATCTACACCCAGCTGGAGCGGCTGGGCATCTCGTGCGACTGGCACCGCAAGATCTTCACCCTGGACCCGGACTACTACGACGCGGTCCTGGAGGCCTTCGTGCGCCTGTACCAGCGGGGGCGCATCTACCGGAGCCGCGACTACATGGTGAACTGGTGCCCCCGGTGCGCCACCGCCATCTCGGACCTGGAGGTGGTGCACGAGGAGGTCAGTAGCTTCCTGTGGTACGTGCGGTACCCCGGCGCGGACGGCTCGGAGGGGATCGTCATCGCCACGCAGAGGCCGGAGACCATCCTGGCGGACGTGGCGGTGGCGGTGCACCCGGACGACTCAAGGTACCGGCACTTGGTGGGTCGTCGGGTGGTGGTCCCCCTGGTGGACCGCGTGGTGCCCGTGGTGGCGGACGCCCGGGTGGATCCGGAGTTCGGGACCGGGGCGGTGAAGATCACGCCCGGCCACGATCCCCTGGACTACGAGATCGGCAAAGACCACGGCCTCCCGGCCCTCGTGGTGATCGGGGAGGACGGCCGGATGACCCGGGACGCGGGCCGGTTCGCCGGGCTGGACCGGTTCGAGGCGAGGGAACAGGTGGCCCAGGCCCTGGAGGAGGCCGGGCTGGTGGTGCGCCGGGAACCGTACCGGACGCGGGTGGGCCGGTGTGACCGCTGCCACACCGTGATCGAGCCCGCCCTCAGCGAGCAGTGGTTCTGCGACGTGCGGGAGATGGCGCAACAGGCCGCGGACGCCATCCGCACAGGCCGCGTGCGGTTCTTCCCCGAGCGGTGGGCGCGGGTAGCGGTGGACTGGTTGGACAACATCCGGCCGTGGTGCATCTCCCGGCAGCTGTGGTGGGGCCACCGGATCCCCGTGTGGTGGTGCGAGGCGTGTAACCACCCCGTGGCGTCCAAGTCAGCCCCCGAGGACGGCTGCCCGGCCTGCGGCGGCCGCGCCTGGCGGCAGGACCCGGACGTGCTGGACACGTGGTTCAGCAGCGCCCTGTGGCCCTTCGCCACCCTGGGCTGGCCCCGGGACACCGAGGACCTGCGGTACTTCTACCCCACCAGCGTGCTGATCACCGACCGGGGGATCATCTTCCTGTGGGTGTGCCGGATGATCATGTTCGGCCTGGAGTTCATGGGGGAGGTTCCCTTCCACCACGTGTACATCAACCCCACGGTGATGGACCTGCAGGGGCGGCGCATGAGCAAGTCCCTGGGCACCGGCGTGGACCCCTTGCAGGCCATCGACCGGTACGGCGCGGACGCCCTGCGGTTCGGGCTAGTGTCGCGGTGCTCCCAGGCGCAGCAGGACCTGCGGTTCGACGAGAAGATGGTGGCGGACACCCGCAACTTCGCCAACAAGATCTGGAACGCGACCCGCTACGTCCTCCGCAGCCTGAGCGGCTGGGACCCGCGCGGGGTAGACCCTGCGGCCCTGCGGGGGCGCGCTCCGGACCGGTGGATCACCAGCCGCCTGCAGCGGACCGTGCAGTCG
>JBKBVM010000117.1:0-5508 GCA_046289555.1 bacterium | reverse complement strand
GCAGCTTCGCGGCCGGGAGCAGGACCGGGGTGAGGATGATGATCGCCGCAAGAGCTTCCAGGGAGCATCCCACCAGCAACAGGAAGAGGTTGACCGCCAGCAGGAACGCGAGGGGGCTCGGGGCCACGCTGACCAGCCACGCAGCCAAGTTCTGCGGGACCTGAGCCCGGGCAAGCACGAAGGCGAACAGGGAAGAGGTCATGACCAGGATCAGGATGACCCCGTTCGCCTCCACGGTGTCCAGAAACAGGCGCGGGAGGTCCCGCACCCGCAACTCCCGGTGGATGACCAGGCCCAGGAGCAACGCGTACGCGGCGGCCACCGCACCGGCCTCCGTGGGGGTGAAGACGCCGCTCAGCATGCCGCCGAGGAGGATGGCGGGGGTCGCAAGGGAGGGCAGCGCTGCCCACGTGCGGGCCGCCACGGTACGCACTGGCGGCAGGGGGTGCCGGGGGTAGCCGCGGCGCCGGCTGATCCACGCCAGCTGCACCATGAGGGCTGCCGCCATCAGCAGCCCCGGCACCACCCCGCCCAGAAACAGCCGACCGATGGAGGCGTCCGCGGTGACCGCGTACACCAGCATGGGCACGCTGGGGGGGATGATAGGGCCGATGGTGGCGCTGGCCGCGGTGACCGCGGCCGCAAAGTCCCGCTCGTAGCCTTCGTCCGTCATGGCCTTGATCTCGATGGCGCCCAGCCCGACGGCGTCGGCCACCGCAGACCCGGACATCCCCGCGAAGATCACGCTGCCGACCACGTTCACGTGTGCGAGTCCACCCCTCAGCCACCCCACGAGGCACTCTGCGAACTTGTAGATGCGCTGGGTCACCCCGGAGGTGTTCATCAGCATGCCCGCCAGCATGAAGAAGGGGGCAGCGAGAAGGGTGAAGGAGTTGGCCGCAGCCGTGACCCGCTGGGGAACCGCCAACAGGACATCTTTTTGCGCCCACAGGTAAAGGGTTGAGGAGAGCCCGAGGGTGACGAACAGCGGGAGACCAAGGGCCAGCAGCAGGATCCACAGAACGAAGAAGGCTCCCGCGCTCACCGTTCTCGAGCCTCCCGGAGGTGTTGGCGCAACGCGTCCCACGTGTACAGGAGCATGAGCGAGCCGGAGACCACGGCACCCGAGTAGATGACCGACCACGGTAGGGGAAAGGTGATGGCCAGGGTGGTACGGGACAGCCAGGCGAGCTTGGCGCCCTGCACCGCCAGGACAGCCAGGAAGGCCGCCGTGCCCAGCAGCCCGAGCCGGTACACCCACGCGCGGGCCGGAAGGGGCAGCCGGTCTACCAGGACCCCGATCCGGACGTGCGTGCCGCGCCGCAAGGCCATGGCGGCCCCCAGGTAGCAGGTCCAGATGTACAGGTAGCGCGCGGCCTCCTCCGTCCACACGAGCGGGCGGCCCAGGGCGTAACGGAAGATCACCTGCGCCAGGATGACCGCAAAGATGGCGAACAGCAGGATCGCGCCGAGCGACGAAGCGACGCGATGGACGGTCTCGACACGTGACACGTGACGCCTCGCGGGGGAGGTCCGCCCAGCGGAGCGGGGCCGCGTCGACGTCAGCGGGTGTCGACGATCCGCTGGAACAGTCCCGAACCCCACTGCGCCTCGAACTGCTTCGGCAGGCTCTCCAGGACCGGCCGACGGAAGGAGTCCACGTCCGGCTGGATGACCTCCATGCCCAGCTGGCGGAACTTGTCCAGCAGCGTGCGCTCCCGATTTAGGATCTCCTGGTTGTGCCACCCCACGGCCTCCTCGATCGCCTCCACCAGGGCGCGCTGGAACGGCCGGCCCAAAGCCCGCCACGTGCGCTCGTTGATGAGGATCAGCCGGGGCGTAAGGATGTGACCGGTGAGGACCAGGTACTTCTGGACCTCGTACAGTTTCGCCGCATCGATGGTCGGCAGAGGGTTCTCCTGACCCTCCACCACATTCTGGCGCAGAGCCAGGTACAACTCCCCGAAGGGGATCGGGGTGGGCTTGGCCCCCCATGCGCGGGCCATGGCCACGAACACCTCGTTCTCCGGCACCCGCAGCTTGAACTCGCGGAGGTCCGCCACGGTTTTCACAGCCTTCCGGGTCGTGGTGAGGTGGCGGACTCCGTAGTAGGTAGCCGCCAGGATGCGCAGCCCCCGCTGTGCCACGAGCGCCCGGGACAGCTCAGCCGCGATGGGGCCTTTCATCACCTTCTGCAGGTGCGCCTCGTCCCGCCACGCGTAGGGCGCCTCCAGAGCCCCCAGGGGAGGGAAGAACTGACTGATGGCGGCCGCACCCTCCGTGGTGAGCTGTTGGGTGCCGACCATGACGTTCTCGATTTGGTCGCGCGTGGTACCCAGCTGACCCGCGGGGAAGGCCTGGATCTGGAGCTGCCCCTGCGTCCGCTGGGACACGCGGCGCGCGATGCGTTCGATCATCTGGACCGAAGGATGGTCCGGCGGAAGGACCTCACCCCACCGCAGCACCATGACCGCGCTCGCGGGCGCGCCCCACGCGAGGACTGTGAGCGCGAGGGCCACCGAGAGTGCGCGCTTAACCATAGATCCCACCCCCCGCGGTCGGAGCATGTGAGAACGTTTGCAGGTTACCACAGAAAGCCGGGCTGTCAAGGGGTCATGCGCCAGCCGGCCCCTACGGGCTCGATCGGGGTGGAGGCATGGGTTCGCCGGCGGAGCCGGTCCGGCTGACGGGGGCGAGCCGCGCGCCGCAGGACTCGCGGACGACCAGACGGGGAGGGAGGACCACGACGCGGGGCGGACAGGACGGGTCCTGCAGGCGGCCTAGAAGCAGCGTGGCGGCAGTCTTCCCCAGTTCGAAGGTGGGCTGGGCTACGGCGGTCAGGGGAGGTGTGAGGATAGGTGCCCAGTCCATGTCGTCGAACCCCACGACCGCGATGTCGTCCGGGATCCGCACCCCCGCCTGCTTGAACCACAGGAGCGCACCGATGGTCATCAGGTTGTTCGCCACGAACACGGCAGTGGGGCGCGGCGAACTGTCGAAAAGCCGCGCGGCCAGGCGGTAGCCACTATCGACCTTGAAGGTTCCCTCCAGCAGCCAGGACTCCACCAGCGGGAGCCCGAACCGTCGCAGGGCTTCTCGGAACGCACGCGTACGCTCGCGCCCCGTGTAGAGCCGGCCAGGCCCTCCGATGAGGGCGATGTGCCGGTGGCCCAGGCGCGCCAGGTGCTCCACCGCCGCGAACACCCCCGCCCGGTTGTCCACCACCACGGCGTCGGTAGGGAGCCCGCGTACCCTGCGGTCCACCTGCACCACAGGAACCCCGGCCGTCAGCAGGCCCGCCAGAGCGGTGGAGGACTCGCCGGAGGGCGACACGATGACCCCGTCCACCCGCTTCTGGCGCAGCATGCTCAGGTACATGGCTTCCTTCCGGGGGTCCTCGTCCGCATTGCACAGCAGGATCCCGTACCCGTAGGGGAGGGCCACGTCCTCGACGCCTCGCACCACGGCGGCGAAGAAGGGGTTGGAGCTGTCCGACACCACGACCCCGAGGGTGTGGGTCCGACCCTTGATCATGCTCCGGGCCACAGCGTTGGGGTGGTAGTCCAGGGTCCGAGCAGCCCGGAGCACACGTTCGCGGGTCGTGGGGCTGACATACCCGTAGCCCCCCAGGGCGCGGGCCGCGGTGGACACCGACACCCGGGCCCGCCGGGCAACGTCGCGGAGGGTAACGACTCCCTTCTTCACACCGGAGGAGATTCGCCGCGGTCCTCTTGAGTCCTCCAAAGGGAGGAATTCGGTTGCGGGCGACGAAGGGTATTGTGGAAACGTTACCACAAGGAGGTCCGGCATGACGACCCCCAAAGTGGGTATCCTGAGCTTTTCGGACGGGCGGGAACACGTCCACCGGCAAGTGGTAGGGATCGTGGAAGGCTTCCAGGAGCGCCTCGCGAACCGGCTGCGGGAGGCAGGGTGGACTGTGATCACGGGCCGAGAGGTGGTGTGGACGGTGGACCTGGCCCGCAGGGAGGGCCGGTACCTGGCTGCCCAGGGCGTGGAGGCCACCGTGTTCAACTACGCGGTGTGGGCTTGGCCGCACTTCTCCGCAGTGGCTGCCAACTTCGCGCCGGCTCCCATCCTCCTGTTCTCCAACGTGAACCCGCAATACCCGGGCCTGGTGGCCATGCTGGCGGCAGCCGGCAGCCTGGACCAGGTCGGGGTTTTCTGCGGTCGGGTGTCTGGCGACGTGGGGGACGAGGCCGTGTTCCGAAAGGTGCTCGCTTTTCTGCGGGCGGCGGTGGTGAAGAACCGACTCCGGGGCGAGGTCTACGGCCTGATCGGGGGCCGGTCCATGGGTATGTACACCGCGGTCTCGGCCCTGGACCAGTGGCGCCATGATTTCGGCATCGACATCGAGCACATTGACCAGTTCGAGATCGTGCGTCGGGCCGAGGCAATCCCCGACAGCCGGGTGGAGGACGGGGTGCGGTGGTGGGAGCGGCACGGCGCCACGATCCACTACGACGGCCGGAAACTGACTCCGGAGCTGCTGCGGCGCCAGCTCAAGGCCTACCTGGCAGTCCGGGAACTCGTGGATGAGTGGCGGCTGGATTTCTGTGGGATCAAAGGGCAGCCGGAACTCACGAACCACTTCGCCACCATGGACGTACCGGAGGCTTTGCTGAACGACCCGTACGACTGGGAGGGGCCCCACGAACCCATCGTGTGTGCCACCGAGGCGGACAGCGACGGTGCTTTGACCATGGAGGTGTTCAAGCACCTGAGCGGGACGCCCGTGCTGTTCGCGGACGTGCGGCACTACGACGCGGAGGACGACGTGTGGGACCTCTGCAACTCCGGGCAGCACGCCACGTACTTTGCAGCCCGGTCTTTCGATCCCGCGGACAACCTACCCCGGGTGCACCTGTACCCGGCGATCCTGTACTTCCCGGCGGGCGGAGCCTCGGTCATGCACGTGGCAGCTTCTGGTCCGGTGACCCTCGCCCGTCTGGCCCGCCGTAACGGGCGGTACTGGATGGCCATCGTGCCGGGGGAGTTCGTGGAGTTCCCCGCGGAGGTGACGGCCCGGAAGGTGAAGGCCACCACCCCCGAGTGGCCGCACGCGTTCGCCCGGTTCCGTGTGCCGCCGGACGTGTTCCTGTCGGAGTACGACTCCAACCATATCCACGGGGTCTACGGCGACTGGGTCCCGGAGCTCGTCTGGTTCTGCCGCATGTGCGGGATCGAGGCCCGAGTGTTCGACGGCCGGCTCCGGTCCGCGGACGAGGTGCTAACCGGGGCAGGGTAGGCCATGGAGCCGCTGACGATCGGGCTGGACTTCGGGACCGAGTCCGCGCGGGGCGTGCTGGTCCGCTGTTCCGACGGAGCCGTGGTGGCCACTGCCACTTTCGCCTACCCACACGGTGTGCTGGATCGAACGCTTCCGGGTACAGGCGTGGAGCTCCCTCCCGACTGGGCTCTGCAGCACCCTCAGGACTGGTTGGAAGCGCTGGAGGCACTCCTGAGGCAGCTTGCGACCCCCGACGTGGT
>JBKBVM010000116.1:0-5553 GCA_046289555.1 bacterium | reverse complement strand
GGCAAGGCCGATCCGGCGGCTCCCGTAGTCTACCGCGAGGACCCGACCCCTCACGGGTTCCGCTCCAGCAGCATCCGCACGAACTCCGGAACCCGTTCCAGAGCCTCATCAAGCCGCTCCGGGTCGCGACCGCCCGCGTGGGCCAGCTCCGGCCGCCCTCCGCCCCTGCCCCCCACCAGCTCCGCCCCCGGCCGGATGAGGTCCCGAGCCCGCAGGCGATTCGTGAGGTCCTTGGTCACCATGGCCACCAAGGTCACCCGGCCGTCCAGGGCGCTACCGAGCACCACCGCGCCGCTGCGGAGGCGGTCCCGGAGGCGGTCTCCGATGGCCCTCAGGGCCTCCTCCCGAAGGCCGTCGAACCGCGCGCTGACCACCCGGACGCCCTCCACCTCCTGGGCCCTTTCCAGCACCCGGTCCAGCTCCGCGGCCCCCACGCCCTTGTGGAGGGCTTCCACCTGCCGTTCCAGATCCCGCAGCTGCTGCAGCAGCCGCTCCACCCGGGAGGGCACCTCCTCCGGCGAAGCCCGCAGCCTGTAGGCGGCGGCCTGCAGGAGTTCGGCCTGGCTGCGGGCCCAGCGGTACGCGGCCCACCCCGCCACCGCCTCGATCCGCCGGACGCCGGCGGCCACCCCGCTCTCCTGGACGATCCGGAACAGGCCCACCTCGCTGGTGTTGCGCAAGTGGGTGCCGCCGCACAGCTCCCGGCTGTAGTCTCCGATGGACACCACCCGCACCACGTCCCCGTACTTCTCCTCGAACAGGGCCATGGCACCGAGCCTGCGGGCTTCCTCGTACGGCAGGAAGTCCACCCGCACCGGCACGGCGTCCAGCACCTTCTCGTTGACGCGGCGCTCCACCTGGTCCAGCTGCTCCGGGCTCAAGGGCTGCAGGTGCAGGAAGTCGAACCGCAAACGATCCCGGGCGACCAGGGATCCCGCCTGACGCGCGTGCTCGCCCAGGACCTCCCGCAGGGCCCTGTGCAGCAAGTGGGTGGCGGTGTGGTGGCGCATGATCTCCCGGCGCCGGGGGACGTCCACTTCCGCCCGGAGGCGGTCACCCACCCGCAGGGTTCCGCTGCGGACCACCCCTCGGTGCACCACCACCTCCCCTGCGGGCCGCTGGGTGTCCTGCACCTCGAACCGGACGGACCGGGACACCAGCCAGCCCGTATCCCCCACCTGGCCCCCCGCTTCCGCGTAGAAGGGCGTCCGGTCCAGCACCACCTCCACCGCCTCTCCGGGCCCCGCCGCCTCCACGCCGGCTCCGTCCCGGAGGATGGCCAGCACGGTGGCGGAAGCCCTTAGCCGGCGGTAGCCCACAAACTCCGTCCGCACCCCGCGCTCCGCCAGCGCCTGCAGGGACCCTGGGACCTGCAGGACCGCGAAGGCCGAACGGGCGCGGGCCCGTTCCCGCTGCCGCTCCATCTCCCGCTCGAACCCCTCCCAGTCCACCTCCAGCCCCGCCTCCCGCGCCACGTCCAGGGTCATCTCCTTCGGGAACCCGTAGGTGTCGTACAGCTGGAACACGTCCTCCCCCCGCAGGGTAGACCGGCCCGCGGCCCTGGCGGCGGCCACCAACTCCTCCAGCCGGCTCAAGCCCGACTCCAGGGTCCGAGCGAACCGTTCCTCCTCAGCGGTGATCACCTGCCGGATGAAGTCCCGGTGACGGACCAACTCCGGGTACGCCTCCCCCATGCGGTCCACCACCACGTCCGTGACCTCCGCCAGGAACGGGCGCACCAGCCCCAGCTTCCGGCCGAACCGGGCAGCGCGCCGCACGATCATCCGCAGCACGTAGCCCCTGCCCTCGTTGCCCGGCACCACCCCGTCCGCCACCAGGAACGCCGCCGCCCGGCCGTGGTCCGCGATGACCCGGTACGCTACCACGTCCCGCTCCCGTTCCGCCGCGGACTGCCCGCACAGCTCCTGGACCCGGTCCATGAGGGGGACGAACAGGTCGGTCCCGTAGTTGTCCTTAGCCCCCTGCAGGATCGCCAGCAGGCGCTCGAACCCCATCCCGGTGTCCACGTGCTTCGCAGGGAGGGGCTCCAGGGTAGCCGGTCCGGTGCGGTTGTACTGGATGAACACCAGGTTCCACAGCTCCAGGAAGCGCGCGCAGCCCCCGTTCACCCGGCACACATGGCCCGGTTCATGCTGCCGGTCGCAGAACTCCGGGCCGCGGTCGATGTGGATCTCGCTGTCCGGTCCGCAGGGGCCCACCTCCGCCATCTCCCAGAAGTTCTCCTTGCGTCCGAAGAACAGCAGGTGCGAGGGGTCGAACCCCGGCTGCTGCAGCCAGATCTCCGCTGCCTCCTCATCCCGGGGGATCTCGCCGTATTCGTCCTCGAAGCAGGTGGCCCACAGCCGTTCCGGCGGCAGCCCCCACACCTTCGTCAGCAGCTCCCACGCCCAGGCGATGGCCTCCCGCTTGTAGTAGTCACCGAAGGACCAGTTGCCCAGCATCTCGAAGAAGGTGTGGTGGTAGCCGTCCCGCCCCACGTCCTCCAGGTCGTTGTGCTTGCCCGCCACCCGCATGCACTTCTGCACGTCCACCGCCCGCCGGTAGGGCCGGGTGCCCACCCCGAGGAACACGTCCTTGAACTGCACCATCCCCGAGTTGGTAAACAGCAACGTGGGATCCTGCGGGACCAGGGACATGCTAGGTACCCGCACGTGCCCCCGCTCCTCGAAGAACCGCAGGAACGTTTCCCGCACCTGGTTGGACGACCGCACGTTCCGACCTCCCGGCGCACCGCCGCTGGACGCGGCCCGGTTTTCGCCACCGTGGCCGAGACGATTATAGCCGTGGCCCGGCCTGGCTCGACATGCGGCGGCCCAGCCAGCGGCGGAGGCGGTCCCACCAGCCTTCCTGCCCCTGCGCAGCCTCCGCCCGCTCCAACTCCCGGTCGGGCTCGGCGCCCACGTCCAGGACCTCCTCCGGGCCCCAGCGGTAGGCGGCCACCACCGCCGCGGGGACCCCCTCCGCCTCCTCCGGGCGTGCGGCACCCGCGGCCTCGAACTGCTCTACGTGCAGCCCTTCCTTGGGGACCACGCGCACGGTTTTGCCCGTCTGCTCCTCCAGGCGCCGCAGCCAGGCCGCGTCGCGCACCAGCTCCGCGTGCACCAGGGGGTGCGCCCGCACCACCACCACCGGCTCCGCCCGGCTGGCGCACCACCTCCGCAGCTCCCGGCGGATGCGGTTCGCCACCGTCTTCGGCGACAGGACGCGACCCTTCCCGTTGCAGTACGGACACGGCATCCGCAGCACCGCCTCCAGGTCCTGGTGCACCCGCTTGCGGGTGATCTCCACGAGTCCCAACTGGGTGAGGTCGATCACGTGGGTCTTGGACCGGTCGCGGCGGACGGCATCCTGCAGCGCGCGGAGCACCTGCTGACGGTGCTTCTCGTTGTCCATGTCGATGAAGTCCACCAGGATGATCCCGCCGATGTCCCGGAGCCGGATCTGGCGGACCACCTCCCGGGCCGCCTCCAGGTTCGTGTGGAGGATGGTGGTGGCGAGGTCCCGCCCCCCCACGTACCGGCCCGTGTTCACGTCGATCACGGTGAAGGCTTCCGTGCGGTCCACCACCAGGGTGCCCCCGGAGGGCAGCCACACCTTCCGCTGCAGGGCCGTCTCGATCTCCCGCTCCACCCCGTAGTGCTCGAAGATGGGCTCCGCGCCCCGGTACAGCTCCAGGCGGTCGCGCAGGTGGGGCGCGTACGACCCCACCAGGTCCACCAACCGCTCGTACTCCCGGGGGGAGTCCACCACGAACCGCTCCACCTCTCCGGTGAACAGGTCCCGGGCCACGCGGCGCAGCAGGCGCAGGTCCTGGTAGAGGAGGGCCGGGGCCCGGCTGGTCCGCGCCCGCTCCAGGACCCGGTTCCACACGCTCAGCAGGTAGCGGAGGTCGTCCTGCAGGTCCTTCTCCGTGGCGCCCTCCGCCGCGGTGCGCACGATGAGGCCCATACCCTGAGGCCGCAGGCGCTGCGCGATCTCCCGGAGCCGGCGGCGCTCGGCTTCGCTTTCGATCTTCCGGGAGACCCCCACGTACTGCACGGTGGGCATGAGGACCAGGTAGTGGGCGGGCAGGGCGATGTAGGTGGTCACCCGCGCCCCCTTGGTGCCCATGGGTTCCTTGGTGACCTGCACCAGGATCTCCTGACCGACCCGCAGTCGCTGCTGGATCTCCCCCTGCCCGACGGCGTCCTCCAGGTCCTCGCCCCCGATCCGCTGGCTCCGCAC
Organism: bacterium; assembly: GCA_046289555.1. GTDB lineage: Bacteria > Sysuimicrobiota > Sysuimicrobiia > Sysuimicrobiales > Sysuimicrobiaceae > Tepidifontimicrobium. Next base: position 1,308 of record JBKBVM010000116.1, on the reverse strand, counting down.
GTCGCCCACCTGGAGGAAGGCGTTGCGCTCCAGCCCGATGTCCACGAAGGCCGCGTCCATGCCCCGCAGGACGTTGGCCACGCGCGCCTTGTACACGTTGCCCGCCAGCGGCTCCCCCCGCTCGATAAAGAGGTTCACCACCTGCCCGTCCTCGAACACCGCCACCCGGGTCTCGAAGGGTTCCACATTCGCCACGATCTGCCGCCGCATGCGACCTCCGCGTTCAGAACAGGATCTTGGGCCTCCGGACCGCCACGCTCAGCACCAGCCCCACCCCTGCCAGGTGGGTCACCAGCGCGGTCCCCCCGTAGGACAGAAACGGCAGGGGAATGCCCGTGGCCGGCGCCAGGCCCACGGTCATCCCCACGTTCACCAGTACGTGGAACGCCACCATGCTGGCCACGCCCACGCACAGGTAGCTGCCGAAGGCGTCCCGCGCGGAGGAGGCTATCTGGAGCACCCGCAGGAGGAACACCCAGAACAGCAACAGTACCCCCACGGTGCCCACGAACCCCAGCTCCTCTCCGATTACGGAGAACACGAAGTCCGTATGCTGCATGGGCAGGAACTGCAGAGTGTTCTGGGTCCCCGCGAACAGGCCCTTGCCCCACAGGCCCCCCGAGCCGATGGCGATCTTGGACTGGATGAGGTTGTAGCCGGCTCCCAGGGGATCCAGGTTCGGGTCCACGAACACCAACAGGCGCGTCCGCTGGTACGGCTTCAGGAGAGGCCACACCAGCGGGGCCACCAGCAGCCCCGCCAGCACGAGACCGGCCAGCTGTCCTCGGGGCGCGCCCGCGGCCCACAGCATCGCCAGCAACACCGCTACGAAGGCCAGAGCGCTCCCCAGGTCGGGCTGCAGGAACACCAGCAGCACGGGAGGTGCGGCGAGCATCAGGTAGGGAAGGAGGTCCGCGAACCTCGCGGGGGGCTCCTTCCGCCGACTGAGAAACCCCGCGAGGGTAACCACCAACCCCAGCTTGGCCAGCTCCGAGGGCTGAAGGCTGACCGGACCGACGGCAAGCCACCGCTGGGCCCCCAGGGCGGTCCGGCCCACCAGGTCGGTCAGCGCCAAAAGCGCCAGGCTCAGGCCGTACAGCAGCTTCCACGCCTCGCCCAGGCTCCGGTACGGCACGGCGGCCAGGCCTGCCAGCACCGCAAGGCCCACCGCCACGTGGCCCAGCCGGGGCCGCAACAGCCCCAGCGGCTGCTCGGGCGTGGCCGTGGCGCTGGCAACCGCTGTGGTACCCAGCGCCACCAGGGCCAGGACGCACGCCACCAGGACCCAGTCCACGTGGCGGAGCCGCC
>JBKBVM010000115.1:0-5754 GCA_046289555.1 bacterium | reverse complement strand
CGTGCGTCGCCAGCTTGCTGGCCGGCGCCAGCGCCCGGTTCGCCACCATGGCGAACAGCGCTCGCTCCACCGGCAGCCGCACCCGCCGCTCGGCGACCGCCTCGTGGATCGCCCGCGGGATACCCAGCTCCTGCCACAGCCCGTGCAGCACCCAACCCCCGCCCAAGGGCCGGCTGTCCAGGAACCGCAGGGGGACCTGCGCATTTCCGGCCTGGCGGGCCAGCGCCTGCTCGGGCGACAGGAAGCGCTCGATGCTGCGCACCAGCCGCTCCAGCTGGGCCCGGTCCACCTCTTCCTCGCGGCCGAAGGACCACAGCACCTGCGCCTGCGGCCGGCCCGTGGCGGGGTGGCGGAAGTTGTGGGCCAGCTGCACGTAGCGGACCACCGAGCCGTCCTGGTTCCTGCGCTGCACCGTGCGGAGGTACATGCCTACTTTATACGACCGGTTCTCCTGAAACTCCTGCTCGACCTCGCAAATCGTGTGCCTACAGACTTCCCGCGCGTGCGCGCCCCTGAGGCCCGAAAATCCGCGTCGTCGCGCGCTTCCGGCGCCGCCGTGTGCCAGGCAAGTGTCAAACTTCGGGATATGGGAGGGCGGGCGTACTCCTGGAGCGGGAACCTTCGTTGGAGGTGCGGCGATGCGGGTCTTGCAAAGGGTCGGGGTTACCTTGCTGGCGGTGTTGCTGGTGGGCGGGGTGGCTGCGGCAGGGCCGAAGGCCCGGCGGGTGAAGCTGTACCGTGCAGGGGAGTTGTTCTGCACGAGCCGGGCGCTGGTGTGGGGGACTGGCACGGTGGTGGTGCGGGACCGGTGCTACGTGGTGGGGCTGGTGCGCGACCGCGAGGGGACGTTCCTGGCGTTCCTGGACCCCGAGGTGCAAATCCCGCCTGGCCAGCTGGTCCGGCTAAGCACGCCCGCGGGGGCCAAGCTGCGGGGCCGGATCTTCTACCTGGTCCCGGTGCAGACCGTGGTGACCATCCCGGTAGGCACCTTGGTGGTCGTGCCCCTCCGCGTGGAGGAGGAGGGGTCGCGGCTGACGCTGATCCTGACGGGGCCGCAAGCCCCCAGCCTCACGGTGGTGTTCAGCGTGCGGCTGTAACCCGCGCGGCCCGGCGGACCAGGAAGGTGCGCGGGCGGAGGGCTATACCTGCCGCTACCAAACCGTCAGGCCTCGAAGACCGGGCGGAGGTCCAGCTCAAACCCGGGGAGCTCCGGGTCGAGCGGCACGCGCTCGGGGTCGCGGTGCAGCTCCGGGGCACGCCCGGGCCGGTACACCTCCACCGCGCGCGCGTACGGATCCACGAGGACCGCGACCTGCGCGCCGTTGCTGAGGTACACGCGCAGCTTGTCCCGCAGCTCGTCTGGGGTCTGGGTGGAAGATCGCACCTCAAACACCACGTCCGGGCAGAAGGGCCCGAACGTCTCGCGCTGTTCGGCGGGGAGGGCCCGCCATCGCTCCCGCGAGGCCCACGCGGCGTCCGGCGACAACAGGGAGCCGTCCGGCAAACGGAACCCGGTGGAGGAGTCGAACACCACGCCGCTGCCGGTGCGCGTGTTCCACTCCCGGAGCTGTCCGACCACCTCTGCGCTGCGCCGTCCTCCCTCCATCCCCGTGGGGCTCACCACCAACCTCCCGTCCGCGGTGCGCTCGAACTGGTAGCCGGGGTTGCGCTCCGAGAGCTCGAGCAGCTCCTCGTCCGTGACAGGCCGGAGCAGGTCGATCCGTACCGACACCGACCACCCCTCCTTCCGGGTTCCCAGCCGGATTGTAGCGTACCGGCCTCGGGGTCAGCGCAGCAGGAGGCCCGCAGGCCAGCGCAGGTCGAACCCGGTTCCCAACAGCTGGAGGAAGGCCACGGCGGCGACCCCGTATGCCAGGGCTGCCGGCAGCCGCAGCTGCCCTGCGCGCCACAGAAACGTCGCCACGAAGACGAAGGACGCCGCGTGGAACCCCACCAGCCAGACCAACAGGAGGTAGCCCGCCACCTGCAGGAACTGTGCCAGCTCACGGCGGGGATCTGCGGCGCCGGACCCGTCCGCTCCCTCGTCGTCCGCGGCCGTGAGAGGCTCGCCGCGCATCGTACGCACGAACTGAACACCTGCCAGCAGCAGCCCCGGGATGGCGACCAGCAGGGGCACCAGCCGGGCGTCGGACTGGAAGCCGAACCCCTGGGTTACTCCCACCCCGAAGATCAGGAAGGCGATCCCCGCCATGACCGCGGGAACGACCCGTTGCATCCCCGCGTCCGAGACGGCCGCCGAGGGGTGCTGGGCGTGTCCCGACGTGGAGGGCGAGCTCCTTCCGCGCCACCACCGGACGAGGAAGTCGGGCCCCCCTTTGGTCGGACGGAACGTGGCCACGATCGTACGGACCGTCCCCGACGCCGTCAAGGCAGACGGCCCTTCTTCACTGGCCTTTTCGCCTCGTGACCTTGACGGTTCGGACGGCGCCGTTAGGCTTAGAAGCAGACTATGATCAGGCCAAACGTCCGGCAGCGCACCCCGGCGGTAGAGGCCGTGCTAGAGCGCCTGGAGCGCCTCCTGGAGGAGGGGCGGCTGCCCGAAGGCCGCCTGCCGCCCGAGCGGGAGCTGGCAGCCCAGCTGGACACTAGCCGGGCCACCCTCCGGGAGGCCCTGCGCCTGCTGCGGTCTTTGGGTGTGCTGGAGGCGGCACCGCGGCGGGGGACCCGACTGCTGAACCCCCTGCCCCTGCCCCTGAGGGCTGCCCTGCCGGACCTGGCGCGGTTTGCGAACCCGCAGGAGATCCTGGAAGCCCGCCTGTCGGTGGAACCCGCGCTGGCCGGGTTCGCAGCGGTCCGGTCCACACCCAGGGACTGGGAGCGCCTGGAGGAGTGCGTGAGCGGAGGGAGAGCAGCGCGCACACTGGCCGCTTTCGAGCGGTGGGACCGGGAGTTCCACGTCCGCCTGGCGGACTGCGCGGGCAACCAGCCCCTGGCGTTCTTTTCCCGCCTGCTCCAGGGGATCCGGGACGAAGCCACGTGGGGCGAGCTCAAGCGGAAGGACCTCGCGACTCCGGGGCGTCGCGAGGTCTACGTGGAGGATCACGAGGGCATCCTGCGGGCCCTGCGGGCGCGGGAGGCGGAGGAGGCCCGGGAGCGCATGCGGGCGCACCTGGTCCGGGTGCGGGAGAACCTGTTCGGGGTGTACGGAATCCGGATCTGATCCCTTCGACGGAGGAGGTGTCATGCGGCTCGCACGCGTCCTGCTGGATGGACGGGCTGAGGAGGCCCGGGTGGAGGGCGAGGAGGTGGTCCTGGCGTCGGGGCGCCGGGTCCCTGCCCACGACGCCGTGTGGCTCCCGCCCACGCAGCCCACCAAGGTGGTCTGCGTGGGGTTCAACTACCGGGACCACGCGCAGGAGCTCGAGGTGGAGATCCCCAAAGAGCCGTTGTTTTTCCTCAAGCCCCCCAGCGCCCTGGTGGCCCACGGGCAGCCCGTGGTCTACCCGTCCCACACCCGGCAGCTGGACTACGAGGGAGAGCTGGCGGTGGTGATCGGCCGCCGGTGCCGCAACATCCGTCCGGAGGACGCCGGTGAGGTGATCCTCGGGTACTCGATATTAAACGACATGACCGCCCGCGACGTGCAGAAGGTGGAAAAGCAGTGGGTGCGGGCGAAGGCCTTCGACGGGTCGGCCCCCTACGGCCCGTGGGTGGAGACGGAGGCGGACCCTCGCGACCTTCGGATCACCACCCGGGTGAACGGCGAGGTGCGCCAGGACTCCTGGACGCGCTACATGATCTTCGACGTCTTCCACCTGGTGGCGGAGGCGTCCCGGTACATGACCCTGGAGCCGGGGGACGTCATCGCCACCGGGACCCCGCCCGGGGTGGGGCCGGTGCGGCCGGGCGACGTGGTGGAGATCACCGTGGAGGGAATCGGCACGCTCTCCAACCCTGTGGTGGCCGGATGAGCGGCAGTCCGTCCCGCGGTTACATCGTGTTGCCGGTGTGGTCGGGTGGACCGACGCTTGTAGCCGCCGGCAGGCGGAGGTGAGGATCTCCAGCAGATACCGTGGGCTTGCCCGCAGCAGCCCGCCCTGCCGCGACGCTCGAGCCAGAACCAGGCCAGCCGGTCGCGGCGCTCCATCGCGACCTGGCCGGCAGCGCCCGCAGGGCGGCCACTGCAGTGACCCCGTCCGGCTGACCCGCGTGGGCTCGGTTGTGCCACTGGGCGAAGGGTCCGTGCAGGTCCCGCAGGAAGGCTCGAAGGACCGCTAGTGACGTGGTAGACGCCCTCGGGCAACCCTCCCCTCAGCCGGCGTGGCAGGGCTTCCTCCTCGCCGTCTCCGTCCGCCCTACTGAATGAACGCAGCTGGGTGGCGTTTTGGGCTCTGTCCCCAGGGGACAGAGCCCAGGGGGACAGGACCCATGGGCCGCGTGCACCGCGCGTCCCAGCTACCAAGCATCCCTTCGTCAACAAACCCAGCCGAAGCTCCCGACCCCACTTCTGGACCCGAACATAGATCTGGTACGATACGCGCTAGGGCGAGCCCGGGTGGAGGTGTCGTGCAACGGAGCGAACCACACCACCTCCTGCCAAGCCTCCTCGACGATGCAGACGAGCTGTGGGCGGTGGCACTCGCCGGGTGTGGTTCACCCGCGGACCGGACGTTTGCGGCCAGGGCTGGGCGCGAACGGGGCCAGCGAATCCGAGCCATCTTACGGAGAGGGACCAGGATGAGGCGCGGCAGCGGTGAAGTCCCCAGGGACGTGCTCGACGACATCATCCGGCGCGTCGTGGACGTCGCGAAGCCGGACCGGATTATTCTCTTCGGTTCGGCGGCGCGTGGCGAGATGGGCCCGAACAGCGACATCGACCTCCTCGTGATCAAGGGTGGCGATTACGATCCCGGCCGCCTGGTGGAGCGGATCTACCAGAACCTCCATGGCGCGAAAGCCGCGGTGGACGTGATCGTGGTGACTCCGGAGGAGGTAGAGCGGTACAAAAACGCGTTCTGCCTCGTGATCTACCCCGCCCTGCGGGAGGGGATCACGGTCTATGCCGGCTGAGCGCTTCCCTCCCGACGACCCCAGGGAGTGGTTGAACCGGGCGAGGAGCAACCTGGCCCAGGCCTCGGTACGGCTGCCGGAGGTGTACCTGGAGGACCTTTGTTTTCAGGCCCAGCAGGCGGCAGAGAAAGCGATCAAGGCGGTCTTCGTTGCACGGAAAACGCCGTTTCCGTACGTCCACGACCTGTCGCGCCTCCTGACGTTACTGGAGGAAAGTGGGGAGGCGATTCCGGACGCGGTGAGGGAGGCCGAACGGCTGAGCCGCTTTGCCGTGGAGCCCCGCTACCCAGGCTTCGGGCGTCCGGTGACCGAGGCGGAGTACCGGGAGCTTTTGGAGGTCGCCCGCCAAGCGGTGCACTGGGCCGAGCAGCGCGTGGCCGACCTGCTGAGGTCGGAGACGTGAAGAGGGATGGCTTCGGTCCCTCTCAGCGGCGTCCTGGACGGAGGTCGAGGTAGAGCAGCGCCGCAAGCCGGTCCTCGTGCTCCCGGTGGGTGCCGTGGAGGCCCACGGACCCCACTTCGAACCTGAGCACGTGCACGCGTTGCACGCGGCCCTGGACGCCGTGGAAGCCAGCACGGGCGTGGTGGTAGGCTACCTCGACCTCACCCGCAGGGCCCGGGCGCAGCTGCTGGGCGAAGAGTTCCGCAGCGGGTCCTGCCACGCAGGTGCAGGTACCGGACCAGGGCCCACAGGTAGCGGTCCTGCCTACAGGGCCAGCACCG
>JBKBVM010000114.1:0-5765 GCA_046289555.1 bacterium | reverse complement strand
AGGGGGGTCCCATACACCGGTGCACGGAACTCCCTCAGCAGGAACGACAGGCTGCCTACGTGGTCCTCGTGAGCGTGGGTGAGGAAGACCCCGAGCAGGCGCCGGTTCCCTCGCCGGAGGAACCCGAAGTCGGGGATGACCAGGTCCACCCCGTACAGCTCCTCCTCGGGGAACATCACGCCTGCGTCCACCAGGACCACGTCGTCCCCGTACTGCAGCGCGGTGCAGTTCTTCCCGATCTCCCCCAGTCCGCCCAGGGGGACGACGCGCAGCGGAGGGTCGGTGCGGGCCGGGCGCGTGCGTCTCATGGCTGGCATCCGTGACGGTCAGCTAGCGACATCGCGTGGTCTCCGCTGCGGCCGGGTCGGGCGGCCCACCTGCGGGATGCAGTGGCCGCACAGCGGAAGCCTGGGGCTGGGCGGACTTCCAGTCGCGCAAACGGCCCCTAGCCCACCGGTACCCCCATGGCCTCCCGCATCGCCGCGGCGATCTGCTCCCGCTCCTTCTCCGTGGCCTCTACCAGGGGCAGGCGCGGCTTGCCCACAGGGAAGCCCGCCAGCTCCAGAGCCGCCTTGAGGGGCACGGGGTTGGGTGCGATGAACAGCGCCCGGAACAGCGGGAACAGCCGCAGGTGGATCCGCCGCGCGTCCTCCACGCGGCCGGCCTGGAAGTGGGCGATCATCTCCCGGATCTCCCGGCCCACCAGGTGCGAGGCCACACTCACGATCCCCACCGCGCCCACGCTGAGGTACGGCAGGGTCAGGCTGTCGTCGCCGCTGTAGATGAGGAAGTCGTCCCGGGTCCTGCGCCGGATCTCCGACACCTGGTCCAGGCTGCCAGAGGCCTCCTTGATCCCCGCCACGTTCCGGACCTCGCTGAGCCGGGCTACGGTCTCCGGCAGCATGTTGGTGCCCGTGCGGCCCGGGATGTTGTACATGAGCACGGGCAGGTCCGTGCTCTCCGCCACCGCCTTGAAGTGCCGGTACAGGCCCTCCTGCGTCGGCCGGTTGTAGTACGGCACCACCACCAGCAGGCCGTCCGCGCCGAGCCGCTGCGCCTGCTGGCTCAGGTGCACGGAGTGGGCGGTGTCGTAGGTACCAGTCCCTGCCAGCACCGCGGCGCGGCCCGCCACCGCGTCCTTGACCACGCGCAGCAGCTGCAGCTTCTCGTCGTCCGACAGCGTGGGTGACTCCCCCGTCGTCCCCGCGACCACAATCCCCGTGGACCCGCCGTCCACCAGCCTGCGGGCCAGCTCCGCGGCCCGGTCGTAGTCCACCGCGCCGTCCGGGCGGAACGGCGTGGCCATGGCGGTGATCACCGGTCCCCAGTTCATGGGCGTCCCCTCCCGGAAGCCTTCTGCCCGCAGGATTCGACGGCGCCGGTCGCCTCCCTCCTGCCGTGGGTCGCGTCCGCAGCGTCGGCGGCCTACCCCTCCGACCAGCCCCGCCACGTGGGGGGCCGCTTGTCCAGGAACGCGCAGATCCCCTCGTGAGCGTCGGGGTGCAGGGCGTTGAGGGACATGACCTCCCGGGCGTACGCGTAAGCCTGGTCCTGAGGGAGCTCCAGCTGTCGGTAGAAGGCCTGCTTGCCCATGCCGACCACGGGCGGGCTCGCGGAGGCGATGCGGAGGGCCAGGTTTCGGGTCTCCTCCTCCAGGCGGTCCGGGGGCACCACGCGGTTCACCAGCCCGTACCGCAGGGCCTCCTCCGCGGAGATGGGCTCCCCCGTGAGGAGCATCTCCATCACCTTCTTGCGGGGCAGGTTCCGGCTCACAGCCACCATGGGCGTGGAGCAGAACAGCCCGATGCGCACCCCCGGGGTGGCGAACTTGGCCTCCGTACTGGCCACCGCGAGGTCGCACGTGGCCACCAGCTGGCAGCCCGCGGCGGTGGCCATCCCGTGCACCTGGGCGATGACGGGCTGGGGGATCTGCTGGAGGGTGTTCATCATGGTGGTGCACACCTGGAACACGTGCCGGTAGAAGTCCACGTCCCGGCCGACCAGCTCCGCCAGGTCGTGCCCCGCGCAGAAGGCGGGGCCCGATCCCCGCAGGACCGCTACCGCCAGGTCCCGGCGGTCGCCCACCCGCCGGAAGCAGTCCGTCAGCTCCTCCATGTGCTCCAGCGACAGCGCGTTGCGCTTTTCGGGCCGGTTCATGGTCACGTACGCCACGGGCCCCTCGACCTCGAACCGGATGGTCCGGTAGCCGGCTTCCTGGACCTGCATGTTCCTCCCTCCCCTCAGCCGATGCGCCGGTCGCGCCCGGCCCACTCCCGCTCCCGCAACACGAACTTCTGGATCTTCCCCGTGGACGTCTTGGGAAGCTCCGACAGGAACTCCACCCGCTTGGGGCACTTGAAGTGGGCCAGGTGCTGCCGGCAGAAGGCCACCAGCTCCTCCTCCGTGGCCGCCTGACCTGGCCGCAGGACCACGTACGCCTTGGGGACCTCGCCCCAGCGCTCGTCCGGGACGCCCACCACCGCCGCCTCCAGCACCGCGGGGTGGCGGTACAGCACCCGCTCCACCTCGATGCTGGAGATGTTCTCGCCTCCGGAGATGATGATGTCCTTCTTGCGGTCCCGCAGCTCGATGTAGCCGTCGGGGTGCACCACCGCCAGGTCGCCGGAGTGGAACCACCCGCCCTCGAAGGCGCGCGCGGTAGCCTCCGGGTCGCGGAAGTACCCGCGCATGACGTTGTTGCCCCGCATGACCACCTCGCCGAGGGTCTCGCCGTCCGCGGGCACGTCCCGCATCTGCTCGTCCACCACCCGCAACTCCGGCGCGTGGACGTAACCCACCCCCTGCCGCGCCTTCAGCCGCGCCCGCTCCGCCGGTTCCAGGTCGTCCCACTCGGACTTCCACGCGCACACGGTGTGGGGGCCGTACGTCTCCGTGAGCCCGTACACGTGGACCACCCGCGCGCCCATCCCCTCCACCGCCTCCAGCACCGCGGGCGGCGGCGGGCTGGCGGCGGTCACCACGGTCACCGGGCGCGGGAACCGGTACTCCGGCGCGGGCTTCCCGGTGGTGAGCAGGACCAGGACGGTGGGCGCGGCGCAGAAGTGCGTGACGCCTTCTTCCTCCACCAGCCGGTACACCGACGCGGCTTCCACCCTGGGCAGGCACACGTGGGTGGCGCCCACCGCGGTGACCGCGTAGGGGAAGTTCCACCCGTTGCAGTGGAACATGGGCAGCGTCCACAGGTACCGGCTTTCGGACGTGAGGTGGACCTCGATGACCTCGCCGAGGGCGTTCAGGTAGCAGCCCCGGTGGGTGACCATGACCCCCTTGGGCCGGCCGGTGGTGCCGCTCGTGTAGTTGATGCTGAGGACTTCCTCCTCGTCGTCCAGGGGCGGAGGGAACGGTTCCGGTCGGCCCTCCTGCAGGAACTCCTCGTAGCTCAGGCCCTGGACATCAGCGGGCGGGTCGGGACTCGACGCACCGTGCCGGGGACCCAGGTCCACCCACAGGACCTGCGGCGGGGCCTCTGAAGCCTCGCAGCTGGCGGCGACGAGGTCCGCGAGCTCCCGGTCTGCCAGCAGGAACCGGGCGCCCGAGTGGTCGAGGATGTAGGCGACTTCGTGGGCTGACAGCCGGACGTTGACCGGCACCAGCACCCCGCCCGCCTGCGGCACCCCGAAGTGCGCTTCCAGCACCTCCTGCGCGTTCCGGCACAGCACCGCCACGCTCCCTCCAGGCTGCAGGCCGCGCCGCAGCAAGGCGGTGGCCAGGCAGAAGACGCGGCGGGCGAACTCCCCGTAGGACGTCCGCTGCCGGCCGTCCACCACCGCCACTTTGTCCGGGTACACGTGCAGGCTGCGGTACAGGAAGCTCAGGGGGGTCAGCAGGGACCGGTGCGGCGGGAGGCGCGTCCACGCCTCGTGGGCCCACAGGCTACGGGGACCGAGCTGCAGCATTCCCCACCCCTCGGCGCTACGGTATCGGCCGCCCGCGGCGGGCGTCAAGACGGCCCGGCAGTCGACCCCCCAGGGTCAGCGGCCGCGTGGGCTGCAACCGGGGCCGCCCGGAGCACCGCCTGGCGCTGCGCCCCCCACGCGGTCCCCCCGCGGCACGGACACACTCCCCAGCCTACAGGCAGGCCGCGATGCTGTCCCGCAGGATGGCCACGATGCGGTCCACCTGCTCTTCGGTGACCACCAGGGGTGGCGCCAGCAGGACGGTGTCGCCGATGGGGTGCTCGCCCGTCTGCCCCACGCGGATGCGGGTCACCAGCCCCCTCTTTTTCGCCTCCGCCAGGACCCGGGCCCCCAGTCCCAGAGCCGGCGCCTTGGTGGTGCGGTCCTCCACCAGCTCCACCCCGCACATGAGGCCGAGGCCCCGCACGTCGCCCACCACCGGCAAGTCCCGCAGGGTCTGCAGCCCCGCCAGCAGCCGCTCGCCCATGCGCGCGGCCCGTTCCACCAGCCCCTCGCGCTCCAGGATGTCGAGGTTGCGCAGGGCCACCGCGCAGCACGTGGGGTGCGCGGAGTACGTGGCCGCGTGCATGAACCGCTCCGCGGCGGGCGCGTCCAGGATGGCGTCGTGGATCTGCCGGGACACCAGCACCCCGCCCAGGGGAAGGTACGCGCTGGTCACCCCCTTGGCGAAGGCCACCAGGTCCGGCCGCACGCCCCAGTGGTCCAGGGCGAACCACTTCCCCGTGCGCCCGAACCCCGTGATGATCTCGTCCGCGATGAGCAGCACGTCGTACCGGTCGCAGACCTCCCGCACCCGCGGGAAGTAGTCCGGCGCCGGGGGGATGAGGCCTCCGGACCCGATCACCGGCTCCGCGATGAACGCCGCCACGGTGTCGGGTCCCTCCCGGAGGATGGCGCGCTCCAGCGCCTCCACGGGGTCCTCCGCCTGCCGGTAAGGGTATGAGGGAGGCACGTGCACGAACTCCGGAACCAGGGGCGTGAACATGCGCTGGAAGGCAGGGATGCCCGTGGCGCTCAGCGCCGCCAGGGTGACCCCGTGGTACGCGTGGACCCGGCTGATGATCTTCACCTTGCCGGGCTTGCCCTGACGCCTCCAGAAGTAGCGGGCGATCTTGAAGGCGCTCTCGTTGGACTCCGCACCGGAGGTGGTGAAGTACACCCCGGACATGTTGGGGTAGCTGAGCTGGACCAGGCGCCGGGCCAGACGCGCCGCGGGCGGGTTGGTGAACCCCACGTACGCGGTGGCGTACGCCAGCTGCCGCATCTGCTCCGCCGCGGCTTCCGCCAGCTCCGCCCGGCCGTGCCCCACGTTCACGTTCCACAGGCACGCCAGCCCGTCCAAAAACTCGCGGCCGTCCGCGTCCCGCAGCACCGCCCCGCGGCCCTCCACGAACACCAGGGGGTCCGTGTGGTCGGCTGTGAAGTGCTGCGGGTGGACCAGGTGTTCCCGATCCAGCGCCACGATCTCGTCCCGTCCGTCCATCTCTGCGCCCCTTCGGGATTTGGGACGCTTTTTTGACGCCACCGGAGGCGTCCCCGCGCCCACGCGGATATTCTAGCAGCACTTCCTGCAGATTCCCGGCCCCACCAACCTCCCGGACCGGGTCCTGCGGGCCATGGACCGGCCCATCCCCGACCACCGAGGACCGGAGATGCCGGAGCTGCTGACGGAGGTCCGGGAAGGCCTGCGGCAGGTGTTCCGGACGCGGAGCGGTGAGGTGGTGCTGTTTCCGGGCTCCGGAACCGGTGCGTGGGAGGCCTCCGTCGTCAACACCCTGGAGCCCGGGGACCGGGTGCTGGCCTTCGACATCGGGCAGTTCAGCCGCC
>JBKBVM010000113.1:0-5830 GCA_046289555.1 bacterium | reverse complement strand
GGCCCGCGCCTGGTACCGGCGCACGGACGCGTGCGCCGCCACCAGCAGCGGGACTGCTCCCAGCCCCACCAGCATCACCGGCCACGTGAACTCCACCGCCGCCTCCTCCGGTAAGTCACGAAGCGCACCAGGGGTTCCACGATGGACGTGTGGGTGGACAGCGTCAGCACGTCCACCCGGGCCTGCCGGAAGGCCTGCTGCAGCCGGGTCTCCCACTGCGCCACCCGCTCCCGGTACGCGCGCCGGACCGCGGGGTCGGAGGTGTCCACCCGCACCTGCTGTCCGGTCTCCGGGTCCTGCAGGGTCAAAACCCCCACGTCCGGTAGCTCGGACTCCGCCGGGTCGGTGATCCGCACCGCCACCACGTCATGCCGGTGGCCCAGCTGCCGCAGGGGCACCTCCCAGCCCTCCTCCGACAGGAAGTCACTGACCACGAACACCAGGGACCTCCGCCGGAGCATCCGGTTCAGGTCCCGCAGCACGCGCCCCAGGTCGGTCCGGCCCGACGCGGGCGGGGTTTGCAGCCGCTCTAGCGCGTGCAGCACCCGCAGCGCCTGACGCCGGCCGGTCCGGGGCGGGATCAGGTACGGGTGCGGGAAGAACACCGCGCCCACCTTGTCCCCGTGCCGCGTGACGATGTAGCTGGCGGCGCCGCAGAACTCCGCGGCCAGCTGACGCTTGAGGACCCTCCGGGTACCGAAGGCCATGGACGGCGACAGGTCCACTGCCAGCCACGCGGTGAGCTCCTTCTCCTCCCGGTACTGCCGCACGTGCAGGCGGGTCGTGCGGGCGGTCACGTTCCAGTCGATCCGGCGGACCTCGTCGCCCGGTACGTACTCGCGGACCTCTGCCAGGTCCAGGCTCGGCCCGTAGAACAGCCCCGTGTAGTCGCCGAACAGGAAGCCGTCCAGCCTCCGGACGACGCTAAACTCGAGGCGCCTCAAGATCCGCTCGGGCGTCTCCATGGGGGTCCCCGATGTGTACCCTCGGAACGGGCACCCGCTCCAGGATCCGGTCGATGAGGTGATCTGGCTGCACGTCCTCCGCCAGGGCCTCGTACGAAAGCACGAACCGGTGCCGCAGGACCTCGTAGGCCAGGTCCCGCACGTCCTCGGGCAGCGCGTACTCCCGCCCCCGCAGCACCGCCAGGGCCTTGGCGCCCAGGATCAGGTTCAGGGGTGCCCGAGGGCTGGCCCCAAACTGGATGTACCGCTTCAACTCCGGCAGCCCCACACTGGCCGGGTCCCGGGTGGCCACGGCCAGCTGCACCGCGTACTCCATCACCCGCGGCGCCACGTACACCGTGTCCGCCACCCGCTGCAGCTCCAGGAGCTGCTCCGCGGTCAGCACCTGCTCCGCCACCGGTCGGGTCTCCCCGGTCCCCCGCTCCACCACCTCGATCTCCTCGTGGACGGAGGGGTAGGTGATCACCACCTTGAACATGAAGCGGTCCACCTGTGCCTCGGGGAGGGGGTAGGTCCCTTCGCTCTCGATGGGGTTCTGGGTGGCCAGCACCAGGAAGGGTTCGGGCAGCCGGAAGGTCTGCTTGCCGATGGTCACCTGCCGTTCCTGCATGGCCTCCAGGAGCGCGGACTGCACCTTCGCGGGCGCCCGGTTGATCTCGTCCGCCAGCACCAGGTTGGCGAAGATCGGCCCCAGCTCCACCTCGAAGGTCCCCCGCTGCTGGTTGTAGATGCGGGTCCCCACCAGGTCCGCGGGCACCAGGTCCGGGGTGAACTGGATGCGCTTGAACTCTCCCCCCACCACCTGGGCGGTGGTCTTCACCGCCAGCGTCTTGGCCAGCCCTGGGACGCCCTCGATGAGGATGTGGCCCCGGGCCAGCAGGGCCACCAGGATACGCTCCAGCATCAGGTCCTGGCCCACGATGACCTTCTTGATCTCGAACAGCACCCGCCGCAGGGTGCTGGCGGCCTGCACGTACACGTCGGTGGCGAGCGGCATGGAAGACCCCTCCGGGATGATCCTTCGTTTCCTCGATGCTACCCCGGCGGTGCGGAGGGGGTCAAACGGAGGCCTTCACCGTGCCGTGACAGCCTATCCCTTGATCGCACCCGCCGTGAGGCCCGCGATGAACCGGTCGATGAAGGAGCTGTACACCACCGCGATCGGGACGCTGGTGATCAGGCAGGCAGCCATGAGGGAGCCCCAGTAGAACACGTCCCCCCGCACCAGGGCCACGGGGACCCCCAGGCTCAGGGTCATGCGCTCCACCTGGCTGATGAAGGTCAGGGCGTAGACGAACTCCTGCAGGACCAGCGTGAACGCGAAGATCACCACGGTGAGCATCCCCGGGACCGCCAGGGGGAGCACCACCTTGCCGATGACCGCCAGCCGGCTGTAGCCGTCGATCATGGCCTGCTCCTCCAGGTCCCGGGGCACGGAGCGGAAGAAGCCCATCATGAGCCAGGTGCAGAAGGGGATGGTGAAGGTGGGGTAGACCAGCACCAGGGCTCCCAGCTTGTTCTGCAGGCCCAGCAGGGAGATGACCCGGGCGAAGGGGATGAACAGCAGGGTGGGGGGGACCAGGTAAGTCAGGAAAATGCCGATGCCGAGCCGCTCGCCCCACCGGCCCGCCAGCCGCGCGAGGCTGTACCCGGCAGGGACGGCCACCACCAGGGTGATGGCCACCACCGCCAGTCCGACCAGGGCGGTGTTCTTCACCCACACCAGGTACGGGGTGCCGAAGAACAGGAGCCGCACGTGGTCCAGGGTGGGCGGGTCGTTGAAGATCCACGGCACGTGCTGGAGGTTGGTGGCACCCACGTACAGGTCCCGGTTCTGCTTGAACGCGGTGAGGAACATCCAGTAGAAGGGGAACACGGCGAACACGGTGAAGACCGCGGCCGCGGTGTAGAGGGCCACCCGCTTGGCCACCCGCAGCACCGCGCGACCGGTCACGTGCCCACCTCTGCCCGACGGGCCAGCCGCAGCATGACCACCGCGGCCACCAGCAGCACCGGCAGCAGGAACAGGGCCACCGCGGCGCCCTCGCCCAGGTTGGCGCCCAAAATCCCCCTCTGGAAGGCCAGGGTGGCCAGCACGTGGGTGCTGTTGTAGGGCCCGCCTCGGGTCAGCAGCCAGACCACGCTGAAGTCGGTGGCGGTGAACACCACCCCGAACAGGACCGCCACCGTCACCACGGGGAGCAGCATGGGCAGGTTCACGTGGAACAGCCGCCGGAAGAACCCCGCCCCGTCCACCACCGCGGCCTCCCGGATGTCCTGGGGGATGGCGCTCATGCCCGCCAGCACGATGACGGTGGCGAAGGGGAACATGCGCCACACGTGGACGGTGATGATGGCCGCGGTGGCCAGCCCGGGCTCCCCGAACCAGTACAGCCAGCCCGGCAGCAGGCCCAGGACCTTCAGCGTCCAGTTCACCACACTGAAGGTGGAGTCGAAGATCCACACCCACGCCATGGAGGCCAGCGCCACGGGGGCCGCCCACGGCAGCAGGAGCAGGGACCGGACCAGCCGCTTGCCCACGAAGGCCGCGTCCAGCACGTGGGCCGCGGTCACCGCCAGGACCATCACCAGCACCTGCGACACCAGCATGAACCGCAGGGTGTTCCCCAGCGCCCGGTGGAACTGCGGGTCGGAGAGCAGCCGGGTGAAGTTCCGCAGCCCCACCCAGCTGAAGTCCAGGCTACCGGCGGTGGCGGAGGAGAAGCTCAGGAGGATGGCCAGGACGAAGGGGACGCCCACCAGGAGGATGACGTACACGAGGGCCGGCGCCAGCATGAGGGGACCCAGCACCGACTCCCGGTCCGCCAGGGTCCTTCGGGCGAACACGGGAGCGGGAGGAGCCAGGGTGACCTGCGCCTGAGGCCCCGAGGACATGGTCAGCTGGGCGCGGGTTTACGCAGGCCCGTGCGGGCGTCGAAGAAGCGCAGGTCCCGGCGCCGGACCGCGAACTCGTACACCTCCCCTTCCGCGATGGGGAGGGTGACGGTGATGGGCACGGCAGCGATCACCGGCTGATCGCTGCGCCGTTCCTCCTCCAGGTACCCGTAGGCCAGGCGGTCCGAGCCGAGGTACTCCACCTCCCGCACCCGGAGCCGGTACGTCACCAGGTCGGGCTCGTCCGCGAACGCCTCCCGTGGCAGAAAGTGCTCCGGCCGGAAGCCCACCAGGGTCCGCTCGTCGTGCTCCACCAGGTTCATGGGGGGCGAGCCGAGGAAGGTGGCCACGAAGGTGTCCGCGGGACTGTCGTACACGTCCCGCGGGGTGCCGATCTGACGGATCTTCCCCTTGTCCATGACCGCGATGCGGTCGCCCAGCCCCATGGCCTCCACCTGGTCGTGGGTCACGTAGATGGTGGTGGTGCCCAGCTGCCGCTGCAGCTGTTTGAGCTCGAACCGCGCCACCGCCCGCAGCTTCGCGTCCAGGTTGCTCAGGGGTTCGTCCAGCAGGAACACCCGGGGGTCCCGCACCACGGCCCGCGCCAGGGCCACCCGCTGGCGCTCCCCTCCCGAGAGCTGCCTGGGGTGCCGGTCCAGCAGGCGCTCCAGCCCGAACAGGGCGGCCGCCCACTCCACCTTTCGGCGCAAAGTGGACCGCTCCACCTGAGCGGCCTCCAGGGGGAACGCGATGTTCTGGAAGGCGGTCTTGTGCGGGTAGAGGGCGTAGCTCTGGAAGACCATGGCGATCCCGCGGGCGCGGGGCGGCACGTCGTCGTCCACCCGCTCCCCGGCGATGTAGATCTCGCCCGCGGTGGGCTTCTCCAGGCCCGCGATCATGCGCATGAGGGTGGTCTTCCCGCACCCGCTGGGCCCCAGCAGGACCACGAACTCCCCTTCCCTCACGCACAGGTCCACCCCGTCCACGGCGCGGACGTCCCCGAAGTGCTTGCACAGACCCCGGGTCTCCACGTACCCGAGGACGGTCGGCTCCTCGGTGGCCGGTGGATGCGTCAGCGTGCTCAACGGACCTCCTCCCCGAGGGGGGCCGGGCGGCGCGCCCGCCCGGCCCCGCCCTCAAGCCTCGCAGCTCGGGCCCCGGAGCTTACCGGTCCCGTCCTCCGCCCACCAGACCCTGCTGCCGCCACTTGCGGAAGATCTCCACGCACCGACGGTGGGTCTGCTGGACCGCCTCCCTCACGCTCAGCCGGCCCGTGGCCGCCTGGGCGAACATGTCCGGGATCAGGTAGGTGTCGAAGATCTCGCCCTCCGCGGGGTTGGCAGGCCCTGGGTGGCCGATGTTGGTGGACCACTGCTCCGCGTCCGCCAGCACCCGCAGCTTGTCCGGCGGGTTGGAGCCGAAGGGGTCGCGGATCACCGCGGCCCGCATCCACCGGCGGCCCGCGTCGGGCTTCTCCGCCACCGGCACCCGCTTGTCCGCCACGCTCCCCATGAAGGACGGGAAGTTGTACAGCTTGCTGGCCAGCACCGCGTCCCGGTAGTTGTCCACCAGGTGCAGCAGGAACTCCTTGGCCAAGTCGGGGCTGCGGGCGAACCGCCAGATCACCCACACGCCCATCACGTGCTCGCTGGCCCACCGCCCGCCAGGGCCCCGTAGGGCCGGCACGAACCAGATGTCGTCTGCCACCGGGAGCCGGTTGTCCTGCGCGGTCCGGTACGCGGAGATGGAGTTGAGGATGTAGGCGGTCTGGCGGGCGTTCAGGGCCTGGTTGTTGCTGGCCGCGTTCCAGCTCAGCACCGCGGGGTTCATCACCTCCCGGAACAGCCGGACCCCGTACTCCACCGCCCGGATGGTCTGCTCGCTGTTGAGGACCACGTTCTCGTTGGCGTCCTGGATGCTGGCGCCGAAGGACCACAGGATGGCCCGGGTGGCCATGTTGGAGTCGATGT
>JBKBVM010000112.1:0-5834 GCA_046289555.1 bacterium | reverse complement strand
CCTGGGGGCTCCGTCGGTCGATCGCCTCGGGGAGCGCGGCCACCTCTTCCTGTACGTCCTGGCGTACCGCTGGCTGAGCCTGCTGCCGGCGGCCCTCGCGGTCTTCTCCGCCTCCGCCGCGGCGACCCCACGCACCTTGCTGGCTGCGGTGATCGGCTACAACCTGTGCATCACCCTGTTCCACCGGTGGCTCAACAACGCCGTCCTTCGGTGGCCGGCCCTGCTCGGCCTGGACATCCTCCTGTGCGGTGCCGCGGTGGCCGCAAGCGGAGGGGCGCGCAGTCCGTACTACCTCTACGTCTTGAGTCCCCTGTTCGGCGCGGGCCTGTTCTTCCGGACCCGCGGGGGCCTCCTGGCCGCGGGAGTCACCACCGCGGCGTACGCGCTGGCGGTGGGGGTGGACAGTCTAGTCTTTGCCGGGTCGTTCGACCCGGTGTCGGCCAGCATCCAGGTGGCGGCGTTCTTCCTGATCGGCGGGCTCTTCAGCAGCTTCGCGTCCCTGCTGGAGGACCAACGGGCCAACGCGCGGCTGCTGGAGCAGGTCCGGACCGAGCTGGTGCGCAAGACCACGGAGCTGCAGCGAACGAACCGCGAGCTACGCTCCCTGCACTCCCTGGCGGTGGCCCTCCAGTCTGCGGCCGTGGACGTACACGACGTGCAGAGTCGGGTCCTGCTGAGCCTGACGGAGGAACTGGGTTACCCTCGGGCGTGGATGGCCTTGGTGGATCACGGAGACCTCAGCCTCACCGGGTGGATGATGGCCGCCCGCGGCGAAGGGCTGACGGGCGACGTCCCCGCCACCCTCCGAGTGACGCTCCGGGAGATCGGGGGACCCCTGGCCCAGGCCCTGGACGCACGGGCACCTCAAGTAGTGGGCGGGTCGGCCGCCTTCCCTGTGGGCTCGGGGCTGCCTGCCCGGGAGGGCGGGCGGTACGTGGTCGTGCCCCTGTCCGTACGGGACCTGCCGGTGGGGATCCTGTTCGTGGAGACCCCCGACGGAGTCGCTGACGACAAGCAGTCTCTGGCCCTGTTGACCTCGGTGGGCCACCAGGCAGCCCTGGCCCTGTGGAGCACCCGCATGTGTGTGGAGCGGGCCCAGCGGTCGGCGATTCTGGAGGAGCGGAACCGCATCGCCCGCGACATCCACGACACCGTCTCACAGTGCCTGTTCGGGACCGTGTGTGCCCTGGAGAGCTGCCTGAAGCTACTTCCCGAGGAGCAGCGCGCGGTGCGGGAAAGACTGGAGTACGTGCTCCGGCTGGCGTCAAAGGCCATGACGGAGATCCGGCGCCTGGTCTTCGACATGTGGATCGGCGGGATGACCACCAGCGAGTTCGTGGCCGAGCTCCAGTCGTTCCTGCAGGACCTGGGGAAGCCTGACTCCCTGCGGGTAGACATCCGGGTGGAGGGGGACCTCACGGAGCTCACGCCCTTCACCCGCAAGCACCTGTTCCGGATCGCGCAGGAAGCCCTGGCCAACGCCATCAAGCACGCCCGGGCCTCGGAGGTCTCGGTCCACCTGGCCGCCTCCGGGCAGGCCGTCCGCCTGCTGGTGCGGGACGACGGGCAGGGGTTCGATCTGGGGCGGGTGTCGCGGGGGATGGGGCTAGCGGGTATGCGGGAACGCGCTGCGGCCATCGGGGCAGCGTTGGAGATCCGCACGGGGCCGGGGCAAGGGACCACGGTGGAGGTGAGCGTTCCGAGGCTGGCATGCGTAAGTCCGCCCCAGTTCGCGTCCTGATCGCGGACGACCACGAGCTGGTCCGCCGGGGGCTCGCCATGCTGCTGGAGACCGAGGCGGGCATCCAGGTGGTGGGGGAAGCTAGGACTGGGCGGGAGGCGGTGGAGGCCGTCCTCCGGGAGTCTCCAGACGTCCTGTTGGTGGACCTGAAGATGCCGGAGCTGGACGGTCTCGGGGTGCTGAGGGCGGTAAAGGCCCGTGCGCCGGGCACCCGGGTGGTCCTGCTCACGGGGCTGGAAGTGGACGAAGCCATCCTGGAAGCTGTCTACCAGGGCGCGGACGGCTTCCTGTTCAAGGATGTTCCGCCCGCGGAGCTGTGCAAGGCTATCCGGGTGATTGCGGCCGGGGAGGTCTACCTCCAGCCTGCCGTAGCAGCCCGCTTGGTGCGGCTGCTCGCCCGGTCCCAGGAGGAGCCACCCCCGCGCAAGGGCGAGCTCACCGCGCGGGAACGGGAGATCCTCAGTCTGATGGCCCGTGGCCACACCAACCACGAGATTGCGGAGCTCACGGGCCTCGCGGTGGAGACCGTCCGCTCCCACGTGAAGAACATCCTGCAGAAGTTGGGCCAGCCCAACCGGACGCGCGCGGTGCTTGCCGCCCTACGGTCCGGGCTGGTGGACCTGGGCGAGCTCAGGGGGCCGTAGGGGTCCCGACCCACGGGGCCGGCCCCGGGCGGGCTGGGAATCGAGGAGGTCGGGAAGCGCCAGCTGCGCGCGGATCTCCTGCAGGTCCTCCGCGGTAGGCACAAAGGGATAGTCCCGGAAGGGCTCGGACGGCCGGTAGGAGCCGTACGGGCGTGTGCAGCCCAGCTGGCCGTTCGGACCGGGGCAGCCGTTGGTGACGAAGGGGAGGCCGCTGGAGACCGCCTGCTCCACGACCTCACGGGGGGCTGCGATGGCTGCCAGGGTCCCGTCCTCGTGGAACCGGAAGTTCTCCATCCCGAACCCCTCGGTCTCCACCAGGAACTTGACCAGCTGGATCCGGCGCCAGCGCGTCAGGGAGGCTTTCGGGTGGTGCCCCATTCGGGAGTCCGGCTCGGGATTGAAGGAGAAGAGGTACGCGTAGACCTGGCGATCCCGCAGCCGCACGAACAGCTCCACCAGGTCCCGGTCGGTCTCCCCCAGGCCTACCAGGGTGTGACAGTTGACCTTCCACGGGCCGAAGATCTCCCGGGCCCAGGTGACGACCTGCCAGTAGTTGTGCCAGCGAAGGCCTCCGGCGGGGACGTCCGTCCGCAGTCGGCGAAAGAGGGACTCGGTGGCCGCGTCCAGGCCGACCCCGATCATGTCCGCGCCGAGGTCCTTGAGATGCTGCAGGCGCTCCCGGGTGAGGGTGGGCGGCGCCACGAGGACGGAAACAGGAGTCAAAACCCGGCGCCGGATCCTCCGGAGGATCTCGCAGGTGTCCGCGTAGGCCCGTCCGTGGGTGACCATGGAGACACACAGCCGCGTGAGGAGGGACTGGTAGCGTGCCATGCGCTCCACCAGCTCGTCCGTGGGGACCAGAGGCCACTCCACGCGGATGAAGGACTTCTCCGTGTACGTCCCCGGTCGGGTCCGGGCGAGGCCGCAGTAGGCGCAGTCCGACCGACACCCGTCCTCGTACTGGAGCAGGAGGTTGATCCCGCCGAACGGGAAGTCCCGGGAGAACCGTCCCGACCGGAAGCGCAGCACGATGGCGCTGGCCATAGAGATGCGCACCCAGTCCGGGCTTTCAAATCGCTCCGGTGCGGTCGGGCGCATGTTCCTTCACCTCCGGGAAGTAGCACGACCCCTCGTGGCGGACCGGTAAAGACGCCTGGCGCGCGCGGGCGCGCTCGCCCGCCTGCAGGACCGCTTCCACGAGGGTGTCTGGAGGGAGCCCCGAGGAGCCTGAGGCGATGGTACGGGCGGCGACGCGGCGCAGCTCCTCTCGGTCGAGTCGGGACCACTTCAGGGCCGCTTCGAAGCGGGCCAGTTCCTCGGGGAACTCGTTGAAGTCTCCCACGATCATCGCGCTCTTGATGGTGGACCCCACAAGCGAGAGGTAGACCCGCAGCAGGCCCGCGGGGGTCTTGACGAGCGCACTACCGGTCAGGTCCGGTTGCGGTCGCAGCTGGTCCACCCACTGCACCGTGCGGTACTTTTCTCGTTCCAGTCGAGCGGCCCGCTCCCGCTCGGAGGGTTCCGGCTCCGCCGGGTCCAGACGTACGCCGAAGGCCTCCGCATAGCCCTGCGCCAGCACGGCTCGCAACGCGGGCCCGGTCCACCGGGCGCCCGTCTGTTCCGTGACGGTGGTGACCCGCTGGGCCACCGACCTGGCTCCCTTGTCGCCCAACTTGGCGGCCGGGATGCGGAGCACCCGCAGCATGAAGGGGATGTCGAGGTCTGCGAGCACGCTGGCGTGAAACAGCAGGGCCCCGTGGCCGTCGAGGTAGATTCCGAGGCCCGCGATCTTGCGGGTTCCCACCTGCAGGTCGTTCTTTCCGCCGAAGACTGCGTGGATCCCGAGGCGCCGCAGCCCAGCGACGATGCCTTCAGAGAGCCGCCGGAGGAGCTCCTGGGGGTGTGCCGCGGGTGCCCGCATCACCAGCGCCACCCCCAACTGGTCCTCACCCATGAGGATCGCTCCCCCGCCTGTGGGCCGGCGGTTCACCTCCGTTCCGGTCTCACGGCAGGCTTCCAGGTCGACCTCCGCCTCCAGGTGTTGGTATCGCCCGATGAGGGCGCAGTGGCTGCGGTACGTGTACAACCGTAGGGTCGGCGGGCGTGCCACAGACCCGCGCGCGTACGCCGCCATGAGGGCCTCGTCCAGGGCAAGCCCCTCCGCGGCGCCGACGCCGTCGTCGCCCAGGAGCCGCCAGGTGTTACTCACGGGGTTGCCGTCACCTCCACCCCCTGTCCCGCCGTCCAGGTGAGCGAGCAGCAGAACTCGTAAAACCGCGGCTCCAGGCCTCGGCTGCGGGCGTACTCCACGATTCCCTCCGCCGGGTACGCGATGCCGTTGAGCCCGTGGTCGACCGCGGCCCGATCCAACACGGCTTTGGCTGCGGCCATGGGCCGAGCGCATCCGAGGTTGATCTTGGTACGCGGGAGCGCCCTGCGCGCGTCGCCGAAAAACTCCGTCACCTGCTGGGGAGGGGGCGGCTGGAGCGCCGCCATGGGGGTGCCTGACAGGGGTACCAGGACCACCAGCACCAAGGTGGACACGGGGTAGCGGGCCACGAGATCCAGGGCCCGGTACTCCCCCAGGAACCGGCCGTAGTGGAGCCCCAGAACGATGTGGGGAATGATGCGCAGCCCCTGGTCGGCCAAGAGGGCCAGGGATCGCTCCACGTCCGATACCGTCCGGTCCAGGTGGTAGACCTCCCGGATGGTTTCGTCCGCCCCGATCACGTCCAGCATCACCCCGTCGACCCCGGCGCGGGCCAGCGCTGCGGCCACCTCAGGCGATACGAATCCCGAGTGGACCACCACCCGCATCCCGAGCTCCAGACGGATCCGCTGCACGTCGGGCAGGTGGGGCAAAAGCGGGACCCCTCCGGTGCGGGTGGAGCCGCCCGAGACCAACAGTCCTTCTGTACCCTCCGCCCGCAGGCGCCGGGCCAGTTCGAACAGGCTCTGGCTAGGCGGAAGCGCCAGCATGCCGTCCAAGACCTTTGCCTTGCAATGGTCACACTGCAGGGCACAACTTCGCCCCGTGACGGAGACCGGGAGGAACCGCCTGGGGTGGGTGGGTTTCCACTCGGAGGTCTCCCACCGTTTCAGGCCAGGCGCGTAGAACTCCATGACCGGGGGGAAGTGTCGCCGGCGCACCTCGAAGCCGGGGGTCGCACGGGCCCCCGCGAGGCGTTCCGCGGGAGCGACGGGGAACCGGTGGCCCGACCTCACTCCGCCAGCACCCCCTGTCGGCGGTACGCTTCCACCTGCTCCCGGAACCACGGGACGATCCGCTCCGCTCCTTCCAGCAGGTGCGCTCGTTCCGCGGGAAACGCGGTGGTCTCCAGCTCCACCAGCCAGCCCGCTCCGAAGGGGTCCCGTTCCACCTGGGCAGGCTCGCTGACCGCGAGCGGGTTGTGGGCGACCACGCGCCCTGACACCGGTGCCACCAGAGG
>JBKBVM010000111.1:0-5867 GCA_046289555.1 bacterium | reverse complement strand
GCGACGCCGCCAGTAACAGCCCGACCCACCGGCTCTTCATCCCTGATCCCTCCTCCGTACGAGAGTGCGCTCCCCGCATAGGCCCCTCGGCCACCGGACCACCCCCTTTCGCTCGGCCGCGGGGCCCGCTCCTTAAAGACTACGACGGCGGCGTAACAGACCCTGCGACGCTTCAGTCGACCCGCTCCAGAGGCGCGTACCCCAGGGCCAGCCGCTTGGTGCCCACGCCCTGGAAGTGCACGGTGGCCACCGCGCCCTCGCCCTCCCCCTCCACCTCTAGGACCCGGCCGGTCCCGAAGTGCCGGTGCCGCACCACGTCGCCCGGGCAGAGCCGCGGCACGGCCCGGGGCGCCGCCGTGGGGACCGGCGCTTCCCACGGTCTGGGCCCGGGTTCCGCGCGCTCCAGCACGTCTTCCGGTAGCTCGTCCAGGAACCGCGAAGGCACGTTCGCCGTGGTCCGGCCGAACAGGCTCCGCAGCCGGGCGTAGCTCAGGAACAGCCGCTCACGGGCCCGGGTGATCCCCACGTACGCCAGCCGCCGCTCCTCCTCCAGCTGCCGCGGGTCGTCCAGCGAACGGACGTGCGGAAAGATCCCTTCTTCCAGCCCGCACAGGAAGACCGCGCGGAACTCCAGCCCCTTGGCCGCGTGCAGGGTCATGAGAGCCACCCGGTCCGTGCTCTCGTCGTAGGTGTCGGCGTCGGTCACCAAAGACAGGTGTTCCAGGAAGCTCGCCAGGCTCGGGTCCCCCGTGGAAGCCTCGTACTCCTGTGCCACCGTCACCAGCTCCCGGACGTTCTCCAGCCGCGCCTGCGCGTCCTCCGTCCCCTCCTCCTCCAGGCTGGCCCGGTAGCCGCTGCGCTCCAGGACCTCCTCCACCAGCTCCGCCGCTCGGGCTGCCTGGGCCCGAGCACGCAGGCCCTCTACCAGCTCCACGAAGGCCCGCACCCCTCGCCGCGCCGCCGCGGGGAGGCCCGGGATCTCTTCCACTCTGCGGAACGCCTCCCACAGGGTCCAGCCCTGTTCTGAGGCGAACGCCCGCACCCGCTGCAGGGTGGTCTCTCCGACTCCCCGGCGGGGCGTTGCCAGGGCCCGCAGCAGGCTCAGCTCGTCGTCCGGGTTCACCAGGACCCGCAGGTAGCTCAGCAGGTCCTTGACCTCCTTCCGCTCGTAGAACCGCACCGCCCCCACCACCTGGTAGGGGATCCCGGCCCGGAGGAACGCCTCCTCGAACTGCCGGGACATGGCGTTGATCCGGTACAGCACCGCGCACTCCCGCAGGCGGAAACCCTCCTCCACCAGCCGCCGCAGCCGCTCCGCCACGAAGCGCGCCTCGTCGTGCTCGTCCGACGCCGCGTACACCCCCACGGGCTCGCCCGGTGGGTTCTCCGTCCACAGGCGCTTGGGGTAGCGCCGGGGGTTCTGCTGGATGAGGTGCTCCGCGGCCCGGAGGATCTTCTGGGTGGACCGGTAGTTCCGCTCCAGGGGCAGGACCCGGGCTTCCGGGAAGTCCCGCTCGAACTCCAGGATGTTCCGGATGTCCGCCCCGCGCCACCCGTAGATGGCCTGGTCCACGTCGCCCACCACGAACAGGTTCCGGTGGCGCTCCGTGATGCGTGCCAGGATCCGGAACTGGACGGGGTTGGTGTCCTGGTACTCGTCCACCAGCACGTGCTGGAAGCGGTCCTGGTACAGCTCCCGGACCTCGGACACGTCCTCCAGCAGGCGCAGGGCCTCCAGCAACAGGTCGTCAAAGTCCAGGGCGGACCGCTGAGCCAGCAACCGCTGGTACTCGCGCCAGCAGCTAGCCACCACCCGTTCGAAAGGCGAGGTGGCGCGGGCCTCGTACGCGGCCACGTCCACCCCGTCGTTTTTAGCTGCGGACACCACCCCCAGGACCGCGGCGGGCGGGTAGCGCCGCTCGTCCACCCCCAGGTTCCGCAGGGCCTCCCGCATCACCTGGCGCTGGTCGTCCTCGTCGTACACGGTGAACTGCCTCGGCAGGCCGATGCGGTCCCCGTGGGCCCGCAGGATCCGCGCGCAGGTGCGGTGGAACGTCCCCATCCACACCGTCCGCGCCACCCGCTCGCCCACCAGGCCCGCCACCCGCTGCCGCATCTCCTCCGCGGCCTTGTTGGTGAAGGTGACCGCCAGGATCCGGTCCGGCGGCACACCCAGCACCCGCACCAGGTAGGCGAGGCGGTAGGCCAGCACCCGGGTCTTGCCGGACCCCGCCCCGGCCAGGACCAGGGCCGGGCCCCCGCGGTGCAGCACCGCCTCCCGCTGCTGGGGGTTGAGCGGACGGAGGAACTCTTCCGGCCTCACCCCTGCAGCCTTCCCGCCACCAGGCTCAGAAACTCCTCCACGGGCTCCAGCTCCCCCAGGGCCCCCAACACCCGCTCCTCGTCCGACCTCAGGTACCCGTGCACCACCACGTTGCGAAATCCGGGCAACCGCGCCAGCCGGTCCACGAGGGAATCCGAAAAGCCCAGCTGGCGCAGGTTCTCCACCGCCTCCCGGTAGTCGGAAAACGCCAGGGCGTGGGAGGCCGAGAGCTCGCCGGCGATGTCGATCACCATTTGGGCCACCATCAGGAGGGAGTGCACCACGTCGTTCCGCAGGGACAGGTCGCTGCGCAGGGCCTCCGGGGAGACCGGACGGGCCCGCAGTTGGCGGAGGTGATCTAGGTACCGCCGGAGCTCGCTCAGGCGTTGCGCCAGCCGGCTCATCGCACCAGGGAGCGGAGCAGGGTCTTCTCGTGACGCTCCAGGAAAGGCCGCAGGTCGGCCGCCCGCAGCAGGCAATCCACCGTAAAGGCCCGCAGGGCTTCCTCGTCCCGTCGGTACACCGGGATCCCCTCCCGAAGGACGCGGGCGGCCAGCAAGGACGGCGCCTCGTTCAGGATCAGCACGTCCACGTCGTTGCAGTGCAGCACGCCCACCAGGTCGCTGGCCACCTGCACCCGCAGGTCAAAAGCACCCTCCCGCAGGGACCCGGGCTGTAGGACCAGCGCCACGTCCACGTCGCTGTCGCGGCCCGCCCGGCCGGCCGCACAGCTCCCGAACAGAAACGCGGCCACCACCGACGCCGGTCCCCGCTGCGCGAAGTAGGCGCGCAACCGCTCCACCAGCTCGTCCACCCGCCGCTTCACTCCCACTCGATGGTAGCAGGCGGCTTGCTGGTGACGTCGTACACCACGCGGGTGATGGCGGGGACTTCCCGGGTGATGCGGGCCGCCACCGCTTCCAGCAGCTCGTGGGGCAGCCGCGCCCAGTCCGCCGTCATGCCGTCCTCGCTGGTGACCGCCCGCACCGCGCACGCGTAGCCGTAGGTCCGGCTGTCGCCGGCCACGCCCACGGTCCGGACCGGCAGCAGCACGCAGAACACCTGCCACAGCTCGCGCCACAGGCCGGCCCGCCGGACCTCCTCCAGCAGGATGCTGTCCGCCTCCCGCAGGATCTCCAGGCGCTCCTCCGTCACCTCGCCCAGCACCCGGATGGCCAGGCCCGGGCCCGGGAAGGGGTGCCGCCAGACCAGCTCGTCGGGCAGGCCCAGCTGCCGGGCCACTTCCCGGACCTCGTCCTTGAACAGCTCCCGGAACGGCTCCACCAGCTGGAAGCGCATACGCTCGGGCAGCCCGCCTACGTTGTGGTGGGTCTTGATGCGGGCCGCGGTACGGGTGCCGGACTCGATCACGTCGGGATAGAGGGTGCCCTGGACCAGGAAGTCCACGGGGCCCATCCGGGCCGCCACCTCCTCGAACACCCGGATGAACTCCTCCCCGATGCGGCGTCGCTTCTCCTCGGGGTCTGTGACCCCCCGCAGGCGATCCAGAAAACGGCGCCTGGCGTCCACGTGCACCAGCGGCACCCGGAAGTGGTCCCGGAAGGTGCGTACTACCTGCTCAGCTTCCCCTTTGCGCAAAAACCCGTGGTCTACGAACACGCACGTGAGCTGGTCTCCCACCGCCCGGTGCACGAGGGCTGCGGCGGCGGAGGAGTCCACCCCCCCGGACAGCGCGCACAGCACCCTGCCGCCTCCCACCTGCCGGCGGACCCGCTCCGTGGCCTCCTCCACGAAGGACCGCATGGTCCAGGTGGGCGCGCACCCACACACCCCGAACACGAAGTTGCGGAGCACGTCCACCCCCCACGGGGTGTGGGACACCTCGGGGTGGAACTGCACCCCGTACAGGCGGCGCTGGGGGTCCTGGATCGCGGCATGGGGAGAGTGGTCGGTGCGGGCGACATTTTCGAACCCGGGGGGGAGCTCCAGGACCGCGTCCCCGTGACTCATCCAGCAGAGCAGGCGCCGCTCCAGCCCTTCAAACAGCCCGCCGGGCCGCTCCACCCACAGGCGCGTGCGTCCGTACTCTCGGACCGGAGCCGGCCCCGTACGGCCGCCCAGCACGTGGGCCATCCACTGCATGCCGTAGCAGATCCCGAGCACCGGCACGCCCAGCTGCAGGATGGCCGGGTCCGCCTGAGGGGCTCCGTCCTCGTACACGCTGGCCGGGCCCCCGGACAGGACGATCCCCTTCGGCCGTACGGCCCGCACCTGCTCTGCCGGCGTGTCGTACGGCACGATGCGGCTGTAGACCCGCAGCTCCCGGATCCGCCGCGCGATCAGCTGGGCGTACTGCGCCCCGAAGTCCAGGACGAGGATGAGGTCGGGAGCGTGGGAGGGATCAGGTCCGGGCTCTGCAGTTGGCCGCGGGGAGTCCGCTAGCTTTGTGGAGTCGCCCTGGGCGCCCACCTGCACCATCCGCGCTCCCCAGGCTCCGCTACCTTCCCTGACCTACCCGCTGCGCGAACTGGGCAGCCTTCCCCTCCGTCAGCAGGGCCGGCGCCAGCACGATCTCCACCCGGTGCATCTCCCTCAGCGTCCGGGCGCCGCACATGGCCATGGCGGTGCGTAACGCCTCCACCAGGTTCTGGCTGCCGTCGTCCACCTGCGCGGGCCCGAAGAGGATCTGGCGCAGGGTCCCCGTGGTGCCCACGCGGATCCGGGTACCCCGCGGCAGCGCCGCGTGGGGGGTGGCCATCCCCCAGTGGTAGCCGCGGCCGGGAGCCTCCTCAGCGCACGCCAGGGCCGAGCCCAGCATCACCGCGTCGGCCCCGCACGCAATGGACTTGGCCACCTCCCCGCCTACCCGGATCCCGCCGTCCGCCACCACGGGCACGTGACGGCCGGTCTTCTCCCGGAACGCGTCCCGCGCCGCGGCCACGTCGCACAGGGCCGTGACCTGCGGGACCCCCACTCCCAGGACCTTCCGGCTCGTGCACGCGGCCCCGGGCCCCACCCCCACGAACAGCCCGGCCACCCCGGCTTCCAAAAGCTCCAGGGCAGCCTGGTAGGAAACGCAGTTGCCCGCCATCACGGGGATCCGGGAGCTCCGGACCACCTGGCGGACGGACAGCGCGCGCCCTCGGGAGGAGAAGTGCCGCTCCGTGATCACCGTGGACTGCAGCACCAGCACGTCCAGGCCGGCTTCCTCCGCCAGGGGAGCCAGCCACGAAGCCGAGGCCGGGGTGGTGGCCCCGAACGCCAGGGCGCCGGCCCGCTTGATCTCCTGGATGCGCCGGGCGACCAGCTCTTCCCGCACGGGCGCCCGGTACAGCTCCTGCAGGACCCGCACACACTGGTCCTGAGGCGCGGAGGCGATGCGCTCGAAAGCTTCCGAGGGGTCCTCGTACCGGGTC
This sequence comes from bacterium, assembly GCA_046289555.1. Lineage (GTDB taxonomy): Bacteria > Sysuimicrobiota > Sysuimicrobiia > Sysuimicrobiales > Sysuimicrobiaceae > Tepidifontimicrobium. The sequence goes on along the minus strand of JBKBVM010000111.1, from coordinate 167 downwards.
TGCAGCCCCTCCAGGTTCAGGACGCCGGCCCCTCCCAGCTCCCCCATGAGGACCGCGGTCCGCACGTCCGTCACGCTGTCCATGGCCGCGGCCAAGACGGGAATCCGCAGACGGTGGCCGCCGACCTCCCAGGAAGTGTCCACGTCCTCCGGGTCCACGGTGGCCGG
>JBKBVM010000110.1:0-5928 GCA_046289555.1 bacterium | reverse complement strand
GGGGGTCACGCCGGACCACCTCTGCCCGGGTCAGCAGGCCGCTGCTGATGTACGGCGCCCCGTACAGGCGCACGGTGCCCTCCACGGTCCGCACGTCGTACAGCAGCCGGGCCGCCCCCTCGGAGACGAGTTGGGTGATCACGGGATCCAGGTACACCAGGGCGTCAACGGTTTTCCGCCTCCACGCGGCCACCGCAGTGGCCGGCCCCCCCACCGCCACGTACTGGACCGCGTCGGGGTCCACCTGGTGGGCAGCCAGGATGTGGCGGGCCTGCATGTGGGTGGCCGAGCCGAGGCTGGTGATCCCGATCTTCCGGCCCGCCAGCTGCGCGGGGCTCTGCACGGGCAGGTCCGGCTGTACCACCAGGGCCATGGCCTGCGCGTTGAAGAACGTCAGGAGGAACTTCAGGTCCTTCCCCTGCTCGTGCGCCTTCACCACGTGGGTCAAAGTGACGGTGGCGAAGTCCGCGTCGCCCGTGATCAGCGCGATGGCGGCTTCCGTGCCACCCCGGAAGTCCACGAACTGCACCCGGACCCCGGTCCGCTGCTCCAGGTCCCGGAAATACCCCAGCCCCTGGGCCGCGTACACGGGGAGGTAGCCGATCACCGCGGGGGGTCCGATGGCCACGGTGACGGTGCGGCCCGCCGGCCCTGCCACACCCACGGAGGCCACCGCCACACAGACCGCAACCGCCGCCACCAGGCTCCGCGCCTGCATCTTGCGCACCTCCTGTCGCTACGCGCTGGACAGGCTCCGGCCCCCGCACACGTACAGGAGCTGTCCGGTGATGTAGCTGGCCTCCTCGGACGCGAAGAACAGCACCGCGTGCGCCACGTCCGCGGGGGTGCCCACGCGTCCCACGGGCACCGTCTGCACCAGCCGCTGCTGCACGTCCTCCTTCAGGCTCTGAAACAGGGGGGTGTCGATGAGCGCCGGGGCGATGCAGTTGACGGTGATCCCGAACTTGGCCAGCTCCAGGGCCAGGGTGCGGGTGAGGCTCACCACACCTCCCTTGCTGGCCGCGTAGTTGGCCTGTCCGGGACCGCCCAGCCACGCCCGGGAGGAGATGTTGACGATGCGGCCGTACTTGCGCTCCATCATGTGGGGGGCCACGGCCCGGCAGCACAAGAACTGGCTCTTCAGGTTCACCCGCAGGACCTCGTCCCAGTCCTCCTCACTCATCTTCACCAGCCACCGGTCGCGCGCGATGCCCGCGTTGTTCACCAGGATGTCCACCTGACCGAAGGCCTCCAGGGCCCGGGAGACCAGCTGCTCGGCTCCCTCCTGACGGCTCACGTCCGCGACCACGGCGATGGCCTGGCCGCCTGCGCCGCGGATGCGGGCGGCTACCTGCTCCGCCCGCTCGGCCACCACGTCGTTCACCACCACCCGGGCACCCTCCGCGGCCAGCTTCTCCGCCACCCCGGCACCGATGCCCTGTCCTGACCCCGTGATGATGGCCACCCGGTCCCGCACGCCCATACCGCTCCCTCCTTCCGGCCGCCGACCCTAGCGGCCCACGAAGTTCGGCTCCCGCTTTTCCAGGAACGCCTGGATGCCCTCCTTCCGATCCTCGCTGTGCCGCAGCAGGGCGTGGCACCGGGCCTCGAAGTTCAGCCCCGACTCCAGGTCCACGTCCTGGCTCAGGTTCACCGCCCACTTGGCGTACCGCAACGACAGCGGCGCCTTGCGGGCAACGTCCGCGCACAGCTTCTTGGCCTCGTCCAGGTAGCTGTCCGCGGGGGCCACGCGGTTCACCAGCCCGATCCGGTACGCCTCCTGGGCGTCGATGCGGCGGCCCGTGAAGATCAGGTCCTTCGCCCACGCGGGGCCGACCAGGCGGGTCAGCCGCTGCGTGCCGCCCGCACCGGGCATGCTGCCCACGTTGGCCTCCGGCAGCCCGAACTGCGCCTTGTCCGACGCCACCCGGAGGTCACAGCTCAGCGCCAGCTCCAGGCCTCCCCCGAGGCAGTAACCGTGGATGGCCGCCACCACGGGGCGGTCCAGGGTCTCCAGCCGGCGCAGGAGCCGCCGGATCTGCCTGCCCATGGGATCCTCGACGACCCCGGCCTCGTACTCCTGCGCCCGCGCCCGCAAGTCCGCGCCCACGCAGAACGCCCGGTCGCCCGCGGCCGTCAGCAGCACCACCCGCACGTCGGGGTCGGCTTCCACCTCGTCCAGGTAGGCGTTCATGCGCTCCAGCATCTCCACCGTCAGCGCGTTCAGCGCCTCCGGCCGATTCAGGGTGAGCACCCCGATGCGTTCTTCCCGCTGGTACAGCACCACGTCCGCCATCGCTCACACCTCCACCGGTTGCGTCCAGGCCCGTACCGCCCCGCAGCGCACCAGCTCCGCCACCTCCTCGTCCGCGTACCCGGCCTCCCGCAGGACCTCCCGGGTGTGCTCTCCGGGTAGCGGCGCCGGCCGGCTCAGGCGGCCGGGCGTGTGGCTGAGCCGGATGGGGATCCCGGCCACCCGCGCGCTGCCGGCCTGGGGGTGGGTGAGCTCCACCACCATCTGGCGCTCAGCTACGTGCGGGGAGCCCGCCAGGTCCGGATAGGTCAGCAGCGGCGCGCACAGGATGTCCGCGGCCTGCAGGGCCTCCACCCACTCCGCGGTGGTGCGGGTCCGGAACAGGGGCTCCAGAGCCCTCCGCAGCGCCGGCCGGTTGCGGACCCGCAGGTCGTTGGTGGCGAACCGCGGGTCTGCGGCCAGCTGGGGGCACCCCAGGACCTGGCACAGCCTTTCCCACCGCTCCGGGCTGTACGCGGCCACCATCACCCACCCATCCCGGGTGGGGAAGGCCTCGTTGGGTGCCGCGTAGGGAGCCGCACTGCCGCTGCGCGGGGGCGGAGTGCCCGAGCAGAAGTACATGGCCAGGGGCACGGTCTGAAACGCCAGCAGGGCGTCCAGGAGGCTGAGGTCCACCACCTGGCCCGCTCCCGTACGCTCGCGGGCCACCAGGGCCAGCAGGATCCCGGCCGCGGCCAGGAACCCGCCCACCATGTCGGCGGCGGGTACGCCCACCTTTACCGGCGGGCCGTCCTCGGTGCCTGTGACGCTCATGAGCCCGCTCATGGCCTGCACCACCCCGTCCACCCCGGGCCGGTCCCTCCACGGCCCGTGCTGCCCGAAGGCGGAGATGCTGCAGTACACCAGCCTGGGGTTGCGCTGCAGCAGGGCGGGTGCGCCCAGGCCCAGACGTTCGGCCACCCCGGGCCGGAAGCTCTCCACGAACACGTCCGCCCGGTCCACCAGCCGCAACACCGCCTCGCGACCCGCGGGGTGCTTCAGGTCTACCACCACACTGCGCTTGTTGCGGTTCATGCCCACGTACGCCGCCGCGGTCTTGCGGCCGTCCGGCAGCAGGTAGAAGGGAGGGCCCAGCTGCCGCCCCCAGTCGCCCTCCGGGGGCTCCACCTTCACCACGTCCGCGCCGAAGTCCCCCAACAGCTGGGTGCACACGGGGCCCGCGGCACCCTGGCTCAGGTCCACCACCCGCACACCCTCAAGGGGCAGGGCCATCGCGCTGCGCCTCCCCCGCCTGCCCTGGCGGCCACGGCAACGGGTACCCGCGGCTCAGGGCGCGGACCGCGAACTCTCCGAAGTGGGTGGCGATCTCCTGCGCCGTGTAGGGGCCGTCGCGCCGGTACCACTTGGCCACCCAGTTGCACATCCCCAGGATGGCCCAGCCGGCCAGGCGCACGTCCGTCAGCCGGAACTCGCCCGCCTGGATCCCCTCCTGCACGATCTCGCGGAAGAAACGCTCGTAGCGGTCCCGCTGCTGCACGTAAGCGCGCATGCGGTCCGGGGCCAGGTTCTTCCCCTCCTCGATGAAGCACACCACGTTGTCCAGGTCCTCGATGAGGTGAACGATGTGGTTCTCCACCGCGAGCCGCAGCCGCTCGGAGGGCGAGAGGCTGCTGCGGACGATCCGCTCCAGCCGCCGGATGGCGCGGTCCACGGTGTGCTGGAGGATCTCCAGCAACAGGTCCTGCTTGCCGCGGATGTGGTGGTACAGGCTGCTCTTCGTGAGCCCCACCACCTCCGCGATGTCCCGCATGCTGGTGCCCTTGTAGCCCTTGGTGCGGAACAGGTGCGCCGCCACCCGCAGGATGTGCTCCCGCCGCCGCTCCCCATCGAGGGGCGCCAGCTCTGGAGCGACCGCCCTGCCCGCCCGCGGTGCGCGGGCGCGGTGTGCCGTCTTCACCCGGCCGCCTCCTCCCGGGCCAGAAGTTCGCGTCCCAGGCGCAGTCCCACTTCCAGCGCTTCCAGGTTCTGCGCCACCCCGTCCCGGCGGAACCGGTCCCGGACCGCCTCCCTCAGCGCCTCCGCGCTGACCAAGCTGGTCACCGCGGCCAGCACCCCCAGGCACGCCACGTTGCCCGGCGCCTCGGTCCCCAGCACCTCCCGCACCGACCGGTACACCGGGAGCCGCCACGCCCGATAGGGACCGGGGGGCACCTCGCGAACGCGGCTGGTGTCCGCGATCACCACGCCGCCCGGCCGCACGGAAGCCGCGTGGCGTTGCGCGGCCTCCTGGGTCAGGGCCACCAGCACGTCCACCTCCTGGCTTACAGGGTAGTCCAGGGGTCCGTCCGCGATCACCACATCTCCTCGGGCGGCTCCGCCCCTCGCCTCCGGACCGAAGGCGTGGAAGCACGCCGCCCACTTGCCCTGCCGCAAGGCGGCTTCTGCCAGCAGGACGCTGCCCAAGACCACGCCCTGGCCGCCTGAGCCGGCCAGCCGCACCACACTCCGGTTCACGGGTTGCCTCCGCGCCTCACCTGGCTCCAGCACACGTGGGTGAACTCCGGCCGCTCGGCCCGGTGCAGGATCCCGAACCGCAGTCCCTCCACACGCCCGGCGGGCGCCGTCCCGTCCGGCGTCACGAAGCGCTTCGCCTGCAGCATCTGCCCCACTTCCCCGAAGCGCGCCTTCTGGCTCCACAACAGCTCCGGACCTTCGCCCAGCCGGTTGTAGCGTCCGAAGTACACCGGGCAGTCGGTGAGGACCTCCACGTAGCTGAAGCCCCGGTGCTGCAGCGCCTCCGTCAGGATGGCCTGCAGACCCTGGGGGTCGTAGGCCATGCTCCGGGCCACGAACGTGCCTCCTGCGCCCTGCACCAGCGCGCAGCCGTCGAACGCGGGCTCCGGGTGGCCGTAGGGTGCGGTGGAGGCCAGCCAGCCCGGCTGGGTGGTGGGTGCCACCTGTCCGCCCGTCATCCCGTACACCGCGTTGTTGAACAGGACACAGGTGAGGTCCACGTTCCGACGGGCCGCGTGGATCAGGTGGTTGCCCCCGATACTGAGGCCGTCCCCGTCGCCGGTGAGGACGATCACCGCCAGCTCCGGCCTGGCGAGCTTGAGCCCGGTGGCGAAGGCCAGCGCCCGGCCGTGGGTGGTGTGCAGGGTGCAGGCATCCACGTAGCCCGCGAGCCGGCTGCTGCAGCCGATCCCCGCCACCACCGCGAGCCGGTCCTGGGGGATGCCGAGCGCGTGCACCGCCCGCAGCAGGGCACCCAGGACGATCCCGTGCCCGCAGCCCGGGCACAGGATGTGGGGCATGCGGGCTTCCCGGAGGTAGCCTCGGACGTCGGGGATCATGAGATCCTCCTTCCGGCAGCCGCGGAGGGCACGGGACTGGTTACCTCCAGCACCCGCTCCAGGATCGTCTGGGGGCTTGGGGGCGTGCCGTCCACCTGGTTCACCGTCACCACCTCTGCCCACCGGCCCACCAGCCGCTCCACTTCCCGGGCCCACTGACCGAAGTTCATCTCCGCCACCACGAACATCCCCACGCGCCCCGACAGTTCCCGGAGGGCTGTGGCCGGAGAGGGCCACAGCACCCGGGGACGGAACAGACCCGCGCGCACCCCCAGCTCCCGGGCCTGCCGCACCGCGGCGCGCGCCGCCCGGGCGGTGATC
>JBKBVM010000010.1:0-22666 GCA_046289555.1 bacterium | reverse complement strand
ACAGGGGCGCCCGCTGGGGCGGGATCACGCTGGCCAGGTCGAACCGCTGCCGCTCCCCGCGGTCAGAGATCAGCGTCCGGGTGGTGGGGTCCAGCTCCACCACCTTGAAGCTAGGCTTGTAGACGATCCCCTTCTCCTGCAGCACCCGCCGCCACAGGTCCGCCAGCAGGGGCGGTTGCGGCCGGTCGCTAGCGTCCAGCACCACCACCTCCGCCCGCACGCCCTTGTTCTTCCAGTACTCCTGCACCAGGCAGGCCACCTCGTACGGGCCCGGCGGGCACTTGTACGGCGGCGGGGGAACGCTGATCACAAACGTCCCCCCGCCGAACGCCTCTATCGCCCGCCGCAGCTCCACCGTCCCCGCCCACGTCCACGCGTGCGGGCTCAGGCGCCGGTTCTCCAGCAGGTTGCGCACCTCGTGCTCCGCGGGCACCAGCCCCGTGGCCAGCACCAGCACGCTGTACTCCACAAACCCCTGCGGGGTCACCACCCGACCTTCCCCGGGCCGCACCCCCGTCACCCCAGCCCGGATCACCTTCACCCCGTCCCGCACCAGGCCGTCAAACGTCACCGTCACCTTCTTGGCGTCCTCCAGCCCCACCAGGTAGTCCACGTGGGACGGACCCGAAACGTAGCTGGGGTTGCGCTCCAGCACCACCACCTCCACGTCCGGCGCCAGCTTCCGCAGCGTCCGGGCGCACATGGCCCCGCTGATCCCGCACCCCACGATCACCACCCGCCGGTTCGGCCTCGGCAATAGCGCTCGCGAGGGCTCCTGCGCCGTCGCCCAGCCCAGCAGCTGCCGCGGCAGCCCCCCTGCCGCCGCCGCCACCGTGGCCCCACCCAGCACCTTCAGTGCCTGCCGTCGCGTCAGCCGGACCATCCGCACCCCTCCTTCCTACGTGCAGCTCGAGATGTAGTTCAGCACCTCCGGGGTCGCCACCACCTGGTAGGTGAACACCAGACCCGGCCCCTCCGCCACCAGGTACCGGTCGTCGTAGTCCGAGATCGGCACCTCCAGTACCGTGCGGCCCGAAGAGGCGTCCACGCAGGTCGCCGGCGTGCACCGGCTCGCCAAACTCGCCCGGCCCTCCCGGACGTCCAGGTAGTCCCGCGTCTTCAAAAGCCCCACCAGCCCCTTCCCCGACCGCACCTCCACCCGCACCACCGTGCCCGGCACCAGCTGGTAGACCGCCATCGCCAGCATCTCGCCTCCCACCCGCACCGTCCCCCCGTTCCGGACCAGGTCCTCCCCCTTCCGCAGCCGCCCCATCGCCTCGTCCACCGTCCCCGGCACGTACCGCACCTGCGTCTGGCCTGCCTCCAGGTGCCGCACCCGCACGTAAAACCGCGCCTCCGTCACGCTGGACAGCGGGTAGCTCACCTCCTGCACCCGGCTGAATACCTTCGCCGTCCGCGGGACCCCGCCCGCCTGGAACTGCGCCAGCTCCCCCTCCTCACCGGTGTGCTCGTACACCACCACCTCCACCAGCCCCGTGGTGGACACCTCCAGCACCGTCCGCTCCCCCGCCTGCACTGATCGCTGCTGGACTGCGTCCTCCCGGATTACGGTGACATCCTCGCGGGAGGAAACCAGCGCCGCTCCACGGGTGGCGAGCATCTGTCCCACAAGGAAACCGTTGAACAGGAGAGCCACCAGGGCAGCCACCACGGAACGCAACCCTCTCACCCCCACCCCTGAATGCCACAACCCCGCTCCGTGCACAAGCCCCAAAGGGGGGATGCGCCGGCCCCCCTTTCGGGGGAGCCGCCGTGCAGCGCGGTGCCCGCGTGGATCACCCTTCTCTACCCGCCCTGTAGGCCTCCGGGTGCGGTTTCAAGGGCCGCAGCATCCAGTACGGCCTCCGCGTGCCGTCAGGACCAGGCGCCGGCCGCGTCAGAGCCAGCCAGCGCTCGAACACCTCCCGCGACTTGCCGGTGTCCACCTGCACGGTCCCGTAGCGGTCCTCCGGGCCTGCCCGCACCACGCGCACCTTCTGGTGCCAGCAGTGCTGGCCGGAAAGCGGGTCCGGCTGCACTGGGAACGTCAGGTTCTGGTGCACTCCCCCTTCGTCCCACCAGATCCTCTGCGAGTCCGGGTCGGGGCTGTTAAAGGGCCCGGGGCCACGGAGCGGGGTCATGCGCCACCGGCCGCCTTCCCGCTCCAGCCGGACCCACGAGGAGTTCCACAGGTCGCTGCCGTGGTCTTCGAACAGCCGCCACCGCCCCAGGTGGTGGGAACACGCCACCACACCAGGGCGGATGGCCTCCGTCACCCAGACGCGGTCCACGAAGTACCCGATCTCCGTCTCCACCCGCACGAGGTCTCCCGTCTTCACTCCCAGCCGCGCCGCGTCCTCCGGGTGGATCCACACGGGGTTCACGTGGGAGATCTCGTACAGCCACTTGGCGCCGTTGGTGCGGGTGTGGATGAGGGTAGGGAGCCGGAAGGTGGGCAGCAGGATCGTCTCTCCCCTGGATCGGTCCACCCACCGCCAGTACACCTGGGTGGTGATGTGGATCATGCGGCGGGCTTCCTCCTCGTTCCGCGGGTAGAGGGGGATGGCGTACTCGGGCCAGTGCCAGTCCTTCAGGGTGCGCGAGTAGAACTCCAGCCTGCCCGAAGGGGTCGGGAACCCTCGCCTCACCATCCCGTCCACCACCACGCCGATCCGCACTCGTCCCTCGCTGTCTTTGAAGGGCCCGGGCTCTGGCCGCAGGTTGCCGCGCGGGGGTACGCGGTCTGCGGGGACGTAGACCCCGCCCTCCGGCCCCACCACCGCCTGTTCCACCAGCTCCTCGGGCACCAGCCGCTCGTGCTCCTCGTACACCTCCGCCGTAATCTCGAAGGCCCCGAACCGCCGCATGTACTCCAGGGGGCTCAGACCTCTACGCCCTGCAGCCTCCCGGAGCCCAGGGACCGAGTTCTCGAAGATCCAGCCGTAGTACTCGTCCACGGTGACCTTCTGCCCGGGACGGTAGGGCGACTCGAAGTGCTGCCGGATCCCCAGGCGGCCGTCCGGATCAATCCGCCAGGCCAGCTCGAACCAGAACTCCACCTCCTCCCAAACCTCCCCGGGGTTGGCCTCCCGGGTGCTGGCCACGGGTTGCCCCTGGCGCTGCTGGAACACCCGCCGCACCGGCTGCCGGAACCCAATCCACTGCGCCCCGTGCGTCTCGTACGAGTGCAGGTCATGCCGCTCCGGCCCCATCCCCATGGGCAGGACGTAGTCCGCGAACTGCGCGGTCTCGCTCCACACCGGCGTCAGGCACACGTGCAGGCCGATCCGCTCCGGGTCCTGCAGCATCTCGAGCCACATCCCGCCGTCCGGGTTCGTCCACACCGGGTTGTACACCCGGGTGAAGTACACCTCGATGCGGTGGCCGAGCCGCTCCAGCAGGTGGGGCAGCAGGAACGACATCTCGAAGTGGCTGAGCGGCCACTGTCGGGGCCAGTGCGCCTCGTTCCACACCCGGGGGTGCGGCGGTACTGTGGGAGGCCTGGGCACGAACTTGGCGTAGCCGTTGGGGAGCAGGCCCCCCCGGGTACCCACGGAACCCGTCAGCACGTGCAGGAACATCAAGGCCCGGGCCACCATCCACCCGCCCCGGTTGCCCGCCGCGGCGCCCCGCCACACGTGGCTGGTCCACCGACGTCCGGCGTGGTGGATCTGGCGGGCGATCCACTCCACCGCGCCGGCTTCCACCCCGCACTCCGCCGCGGCCCACTCCGGCGTGTACGCCGCGTACAGCTCCCGCAGCAACGCCAGGAACGTGGGGAAGTCCTCCCTCTCCGGCACGCGACGCAAAAACCCGAGCTCCACCAGAAATTTCAGGTAGTCTTGGTCCGCGAGGAACTCCTGCCAGTTCACCCACCGGGCCAGGAACCCCTCGTCCACCCACCCTTCCCGCAGCAGCACGTGCGCCACGGACAGCAGCAGCCCCGCCTCCGTCCCCGGCCACGGACTCAGCCACAGGTCCGCCTGGCTGGCGGTGTTGGAAAGGCGGGTGTCCACCACGCACACCTTCGCGCCCGCACTGCGGGCCTCCACGATCCGCTGGGCGTGCGGGTTGAAATAGTGGCCGCTCTCCAGGTGGCTCGATAGCAGCAGGATGAAGCGGGCGTGGGCGTGGTCCGGAGCCGGGCGGTCGTAGCCCATCCACAAGGAGTAGCCGAACCGCGCAGAGCTGGAGCACACGTTGGTGTGGCTGTTGTGACCGTCCACCCCCCAGGCCATGAGCATCCGCTCGTGGAAGAAGTCCTCCCCGGGCCGGCCCACGTGGTAGACCACCGCGTCCCGCCGCCCCTCGGCCACCGCCTTCCGGATGCGGGTGGCAATATCGTCCAGCGCCTCCTCCCAGGTCACCCGCTCCCACTGCCCGCTCCCCCTGGGGCCCTTCCGCCGCAGGGGGTAGAGGATCCGGTCCGGGTTGCGGATCTGCGCCAGGGTGGCAGGGCCCTTCGGGCAGTTGCGCCCGCGGCTGGCCGGGTGCGTCGGCAGCCCCTCCAGCTTGCGGACCTCGCCCGTCTGTTTGTCCACGTACGCCAGCAGGCCGCAGGCGGCCTCACAGTTGAAGCACACCGTGGGGATCAGCACGTACTCCCGCGGCAGGCGCCTCGGCCAGGCCCTGGCGTCCCACTCGGTCCAGGAGTCCCACCGGTCCGGAGGGGGAAACCCGGAAAGACCTCCGAAGCCCTGGATTCCCTCGACGGCCCGGGTCGACATGGCCCGTCCTCCCTTCACACGTGCCGGAATACCGAGAGCGCTGCCGCGACCGCCAGGACCGCCAGGAGGAGTGCGGTGAGGCCCGCGTAGCGCTGGTCCCCACGCCGCCGGAAGCTCTCCCGCAGCGCCAGCAGTTCCATCACGGGCACGCAGATCAATGCCGCCATCCCAGCTCCCGCGATCCTGTCTGCCCAGGGCTGCGCGCCCTCCACCATCCCCGCCACCACTCCCGCCAGCAGGGCCATGGCGGCTAGCCGAGCCATCGCGAGAGTCACGCGGTCCATGCAGCTGCTACCCACCCATCTCGAGGCCCCGCCGGAACATCTGGACCGCCACCCAGGCCACCAGGGGCAGGAAAGCCGCGCGCACCACCCGGCTGGGAACACGGGTGAGGAGCCTCCCGCCCCACGTAGAGCCCCACACCACCCCCAAGACCGCCGGCGCCGCTTGCAACGGTGCGATGTCCCCTCGCGCCCAGTACACCGGTAAGCCCGCAAGGGCGTTCACGCCGTGGAGGAAGCTGGAGGTGGCGGCAGCGTTCGGTAACGGGAGGTGAAGAATCAGGTGCATCACCGCCACGTTCAGGGCCCCGCCCCCGATTCCCAGCAAGCCTGAGATGAGCCCGGCCGCAGCCATGGACGCGACCCCGGCAGCCCGCCGGACTGAGGACCTGTGGGATCCCTGCGGCATGGCCAAGTCCGGTTGCGGGGGCCGCGCTAACATGGCCAGGACGATCCCGCCCATGATCCCGCCGAACAACAGGTACAGGATCCGTCGGGGTATCCAACCAGCCACCTCCGCGCCGAGCCATGCCCCGCACAGCCCTGCAAGGCCCAAGACCACCCCCACCCGCTCGTCCACCAGGCCCGTACCCCTCAGGGCCTGGCCAACTCCCACCCGCGTACCGATCAGGCACAGCAGGCTGGTTCCCGCCGCAGTGCGGATGTCGAGGCCGAAACCCAGGGTCAGCAGCGGGACCAGCAGAACGCCGCCGCCAAGCCCGGTTAGAGCTCCTGCGACGCCCACCGCGGTGGACATCGCCAACAGCGCGACCACCCGAACGGGCTCCATACGGCCTCACGAAAGCGGGACCGATTGCCCGGCCTGCACGTAGCTGTGCTCGTACAGGAACAGACCCGCAAGCGCCAGGCCGCCGGCCAACGCAACCGCCCAGGAGCCCACCCACCCTACCCGCCACAGCACCAGCAGCGCGGCGGCAACGGCCGACCCGCCCCCCAGCCCGAGCCAGTACAGCAGCCGGTACGGACCGCGGGTCATGTGATGCGCCGCGAGCGCCGCGTCCTCAGTGGGGTGAGGCCCCAGGCCCTCGGAAATCCCCAACACCACGTGGGCGAACAGCCCGGCTAGAAGGATCCAGGAAAGCGATCTCACCGTGTGTTGCGGCAGGCCCACCAACGCCCCGGCCAGCAACAGCGCAGACGCTCCGGCCACCATGGCCTGCACCAGCAGGTGCAGAGGCAGCCCCGGACTCTGCCACAGGTCGCGAGCCCGGGCCTGCGCGAACAGAAAGGCGGTGTACACCGCAGCCAGTACCGCCAGCACGAACCCCGCCCCCTGGAATAGGCCGGCGGGGGTTGTCCACCCCAGCAAGCGAACCGACACCTCCGCGGCCACCGTGGCACCGAACCCGGTGAGGATGAATGCGCCCCGGGCCAGCCACGACCTCCACTGGGGACGGACCAGGATGGTCCAGAACCGCTCGGGGTGCTTCAGGTCCCACACCAGCAGCGCCGCGGTCAGCAGCAAAAACGCCAGGCTGGCCAACCTACCTCCCACGTCCCAGGCATCCCCCGGTCCCCTGCCCGTCCAGGAAAGCACCGACAGGACCCCGTACACGCCGGAGGCCACGCCCTTGGTCCACGTGTACCCGCTCACCCGCCAGTCCCACGGGGGCCCGTGCGGGACGTCGTAGGCCACCAGGGCCGCGGCCGCGCTCCGGTGCGGGCCCCTCCTGGCCTCCCCGTTCCAGCGGGGATACTCCTCCCGTTGCTGGGCAAACGCGTGCGTCACGGGCAGGGCGGCACCGGTGGGGACCCGGGTAAACCCGCTGGCCTCCAGGTAGTAGAGCTTGGGAGCGGTGCCCTTCTCCGGCTTGCGCACCTCCACCTTCTCGCGGGCCACCAGCTGGCTCACCTCGCTGGCAGGATCCAGGAGGTTGCCCACCACGATGGCCCGCTCCGGGCACACCACCACGCAGGCGGGCTCCAGCCCCAGGTCGATCCGGTGGGCGCAGAAGTTGCACTTCTCCGCGCTGTGGCTTTCGGGGTCGATGTAAATGGCGTCGTACGGGCAGGCGGCGATACACGCCTTGCACCCGATGCACACCTCGCGGTCGAAGTCCACGATCCCGTCCGGCCTCCGGAACATCGCGGTCACGGGACAGATGTGCACGCACGGGGGATCGTCGCACTGGTTGCACCGCGTAACCTGGAACTGCCGGCGCACGGAAGGCCAGACCCCTACCTCCACCTGCTTCACGTACGTGCGGGTCACCCCTAGGGGAACCAGGTGCTCCGCCTTGCACGCCACGGTGCAGGCGTGGCAGCCGATGCACTTCCGGTGGTCGATGACCTTGCCCCACAGCACGGGGCGCTGCACGGACTCCACCGCTGCGGGTGCACTCACGGAGTTCCCTCCAAGCTGCCCCGCAGGCCCATCAGCGCCTGGGTGAGGTCCTCCGGGCTCAGACCGGGAGCCTGTACCCCGAGCGCCCGGTACACGTCCGCGATCCTCTGCCGCAGGACGTCCTCCTTCAGGGGAAGGCCCCGCAGGGCCTGCTCCAGGGCTCCCACAGCCCACGCGGGCAGCACCGTGAAGTCCCCCGAGAGGCTGACGTCGTCGATCCGGCCTTCCCGGATGCGGGCGGTGGCGCGCACCAGCCCGCCGGGAGCCTTGTAGGTGGACTCCGCCACGTGCACGTCCGCGTGGATCTTCACCACCCCGGCAGCGCGCAGTCCGCCCTTCTGGTGCAGCCACTCCTCGGAGGAGAACCGCTCCTCCAGCTCCGCCACCGCCTTCCACTCCCGATCGGTGAGCTGACCCGGCTGCAGGGGTCGGTTGAGAGCCCTGCGGGTCTCCTCCAGGTAGACCGCCAGGACCTGGCCCCGGTCGGGCACGGTCCCCAGCTCGCGTTTCAGGGTGGTGATGTAGTCGCGGATCCCCTGCACCACCTTGTCCCGCATCTTCTCCGACGGAACCCGCAGCACGCGCGCCATGAGCTCGTGGTCGAAGTCGAACATGAGGCTGCCCACCATGACCTCGCTGCGCCCGATGGAGGCCGCGCCGGTTCCGCCGATCTTCCGCCCCGCGACCTGGATGTCGTTCACGGGCCGGTAGTACGCCTCGACGCCCAGCCGTCGGTACGTGGCCACCAGAGGGCCGACGTAGAGGGAGAACCGGTCTTCCAGCTTGGCCGGCAGCCGTTCCCGATGGAAGATCCACTGGCAGAAGACCTGGTTGCGGTCCAGGTACACCGCTCCGCCCCCCACCTCCCGCCGGACGACGGGCAGCCCGTGCGCCCCGCAGAACTCCAGGTCGACCTCCCGGGCTGCGTCCTGGTGGTAACCGATGGACACGTAGGGCTGCGACGAGGTGACCAGCAGTACCGTGTCGGGCGTGTCCTCCTCCATGGCGTACGCCACCGCGTGGTACACCGCCTGGGATCGGACCGCCCCTACCTCTCCCAGATCCACCACCCGGATCGGATCCATGGGACCCCCCTCAGTCCGCACAACGGATGCAGTGGACGTTGCGCTCCTCGATCTTCCGGGCGTAGGCCTCGAAAGCCTCTCGGCCCGTGAGCAGCTCCTTCAGCTCCTCCTGCAGGTGGGTAGGCCGCAGCCGTACCAGCCATCCCGCGCCGTACGGGTCCTTGTTGGCCAGCAACGGGTCGCGCCGGAAACCCTCGTTCACGGCCACCACCTCACCGGTCAGGGGCGTGGGGAAAGGCCCCACCCACTTGGCGCTCTCCACGATGGCCGCGCTCTGTCCCCTCCGCAACAGACGCCCCACAGGCTTGAAGGTCAGGTTGACGATCTTTCCGGCCTGCGCCTGCGCGGGGTCCGTCATGCCCAGGGTCACGGTTCCGTCCGCCTCCAGCCGCACCCACACGTCCCGCTCCACGTCGTAGTACAGGGTTTCCGGGATCTCACAGGCCCTGTAGACGCCCATGCCCCCTCACCGGCACCGGATCCCCTGACTTTCTAGAAGGACCCGGTAGGCCTCCACCGCCTCCGCGCCGGTCAGCAGCGCCAGCCGGTCCTCCTCCCACCGGACGGGCTCCACCCGGAGGATCCAGCCCGCCCCGTAGGCGTCCTGGTTGATGAGGCTGGGCTGCTTCTTGAGCTCTTCGTTCACCGCCACCACCTTCCCCGTCACCGGGGACGTGATGGGGCCCACCCACTTGCCGCTCTCCACCGTGCCTGCGCTCTTCCCCCGTTCTACGGTGCGGCCCACGCCCTTCGGCGTCACCGCGATGATGGTCTTGGCTAGGTGCTGCGCCACGTCTGTGATCCCTACGGTGACCGTCCCGTCCTCCTCGGGCCGCGCCCACACGTGCTTTTCCACCCAGTAGTACAGATCCTCGGGGACCCGACAGCCGGCCAGTTCAGCCATGCACGCCCTCCAGGTGGTAGAGGAGTTGGTCGAAGGCCACCAGCACGATCTCCCGCCGGAACTCCACCAGAAAGCCTGGGTCCTGCCAGCGGGGTTTCACCCGTTGTTCCCGGTGGAAACCGCAGTACGGGCACCGGATGCTGTAGTACAGGCGTCCCTGGTCGTCCAGGCGCGTGGGAACTGCCTCGGGATGGGCGGTGGCCAGGTGCCCGTGCAGGTCACCCCGGCTGCCCTCGAACTCGCAGTACGGGCACCTCACCGGGACGTCCCTCGCAGGCCTGCCGCCTTCCCGGCCAGCTCTTCCGCTACCGACTCCACCAGGCGGACGAAGGCCTCGGCAGCGGCCGTGGCCTGTACCGAGTCCCCCACCAGGGAACGGTCCACCAGGCCCACCTGCACCAGGTCCGCCACCCGCTCCAGGGCCGCCAGCGGGTGAAGCCCCAAGCGCCCCGCCAGCTCCACCAGCGGGAGGGCCCGGTGTTCTACCACCTCCTGGAGGAGCCGGTAGTTGACGGGGTCCGCGCCCGCCCGCAGCAGACGCAGGGCGAACTCCCTCCCGACAGCCTTTGCATCCTCGAACCCCAGTCCCGGCCACGGCGGGTTCTCCGGAAAGCGGGCCAGCCGGTCCGCGGCTTGCATCACCGCCTGGACCCTGGCCCACACAGCTTGCGAGAACGGTTCCAACTCCTCGGCGCGATTCACCCGACCGCCACCTCCACCGGCGCTCCTACCGCCTCCTCCACCAGCTCCACGATGTCCCGGACCACCATCCGACCCTCATACCCGCAGCTTTTCACCGCATCTGTGTACATGGCGTAGTCCTTCGGGCAGGCCACCACGAAGGTTTCCACCCCCAAAGCCGCGGCCTCCCGGATCCGGTTCTCGCTAGGCCGCTCCTTGCCGGGCTGTTCCGCCATCCAGATGCGGCCACCACCCGCGCCGCAGCAGAAGGTGTTCTCCCGGTTGCGGGGCATCTCGACCAGCTCCGCGCCCACGTGGGCCAGGAGCTGGCGGGGAGGCTCCGTCACCCGGTTGTACCGGGCCAGGTAACACGGATCGTGGTACGTCACCCTTCGGGCCAGGGGTTGCCGCACCCGCAGCTTCCCCTCCCGCAGGAGCTGAAGCAGGAACTCGGTGTAGTGAACCACGGGGTAGCTCCGGCCGAATCTCGCGTACTCGTTGCGCAGGGCGTTCAGGGTGTGCGGGTCGGTGGTGAGGACCAGGCGGAACCGGGCCCGATCCAGGGCGCGGATGTTGTGCTCCGCCAGCACCTCGAACAGGCCCTCCTCGCCCACGCGGCGCACGTCGTTGCCGGAGTTCCGCTCCCCGTCGTACAGGATTCCGAAGTCCACCCCGGCCTGGTGCAGCAGCCGGGCCAGGGCCTGGGATCGCTCCTGCCCCCTGGGGTCGAAGGAGGCGAAGTCGCCCACGAACCACAGGACGTCTACGGGCTCCTTCCGGGCGTCCTTCACCGGGAAGGGCAGGGACCGCGTCCACTGCCCCCGCTGCCGCTCCGGCCTGCCGAAGGAGTTCCCGTACTTGGCCAGCTTCACCAGGGCGTCCTGCAGGTTGGGGTCGTCCACCTGCCCGCGGCTCACCAGCTCCCGCCGCAGCTCCACGATGTCCAGCATGGGCGCGTTGCCCACCGGGCAGATGTGCACGCACGCGGAGCAGGTGGTGCACGCCCAGATGGCTTCTGTGGAGATGGCGTACTCCCACAGGGGCGGGGATTCCGCACCAAGGCTGAAGGACCTGAGGTGGCGGTTCAGGTAGTAGCGCTTGTTGATCTCCAGGGCCGCGGGGCTCAGGCCCTTGCCCACCCCGTGCGCAGGGCACGCGTCCTGGCACCGGTTGCACATGATGCACGCGTAAGCGTCCAGGATCCGGCGCTTCGGGAGGTCCTCCAGCCGCGCCGCACCAGCGCCGTCCTGTGGACTCGTGTCCAGTCGGCCCGGCGGTTCGGGAAGTCCGAGGGTGAGGTTCACCGGCGCGAAGATCAGGTGGATGTGCTTGCTGCGGGGAAAGTACGGGAGGAACAGGAGGATCAGGCCCAGGGCCAGCCACCACGTGACGTGCTCGCCCACCACCAGCAGTCCCTCCGGGAGCCCCCGGAGGAGCTCCGCCAGCAAGGACGCCAGGGGCTGCCAGGGGTCCGCGCCCTGTCGGGCGATCCGGACGGCCTGCCCGGTCCAACGGGACCCCACGTGCAGGAGGATGAAAGCCCCCACGATGGCGGAGTCGCGCCGGATCCCCCGCACCACGTCCGGAAGCAGCAGCACCTCCGGGTTGAACCGGAAGCTGTGCGGTCGGAAGGCGAACCGGCGGACCAGGAAGGCGGTCATGGCCACCAGGGCCAGAACGCTGAGGACGTCGGCCACCAGGTTGAACGGTCCCCACAGGCCCGTCTGCCCCACGGCGGAGAAGTCGGAGAACCCTTCCAGCAGGTCCACCACGTTCACCAGGAAGTAGTAGGTGAACGCGAACAGGATACAAGCGTGGGCCACCGCCCACGGGCGGCGGGTCTTCAGCAGGGTGCGGTGCAACAGCACGGCCACCACGGCAGACGCCGCCCGAGCTAGGATCCGATCGGTGGACAGGCTCCCGCGCCCCCGAGAGATGGCGCGGAACACCTGTGAGAAGCCCACCGTGGCCCAGCCAACACAGACGACCGCCAGCAGGACGAACGCAACGCGCTCGGACGGCGTGAGCATCTGGCTTATCCCTGAGCCTTCCGGCGCCGGACCTCCTGGGTCAGTGCGGGCAGGACCTCCAGCACGTCCCCCACGACCCCGTAGTGGGCCACGTCGAAGATGGGGGCTTTGGGGTCCGTGTTGATGGCCACGATGAGTTCCGCGTTCCGCATGCCCTCCAGGTGCTCCGGGGCGCCGCTGATGCCCGCGGCCAGGTACAGCTTGGGCTTCACCGTCAGCCCGGACTTGCCCACCTGCCGGTTCTTAGGCAGCCACCCGTTGTCCACCAGCGGCCGGGACGCACACACAGCACCCCCGAGGGCTGCGGCCAGCTCCTCGGCCAGGCCGAGGTTGTCACGGTCGCCGATCCCCCGGCCCACGGCTACCAGGATCTGTTCGCGGGTGATATCCACGTCTGCGGCTTCCGGTTCGATCAGGTCCAGAAAACGACTGCGCAGCCCCTCCAGCGGTGGGAGCGGGATCCTCTCCACCGCGGGGCTCCCGGACGCCTTACCCCCTTCCGCCGGATAGCTGCCCGCCACCAGGGCGAGCACCCCGGGGCCTTCCAGGGCCACCTCCGCCACCAGCTTGCCGCCGTAGACCTGGCTGTGGGCGACCACCGTGCCGTCCTCCGCCCAAACCCGCCGGCAGTAAGCGACACAGGGTACACCCAGCCGCACCGCCAGGGGTGCGGCGAGGTCCATCCCGGTGGAGGTGTTGGCGATGAGTACGGCCCGAGGCTGCCGGGACTGTACCACCGCCTCCAGCACCCTGAGGTGCGCCTCGGGTACGAAGGCCTCCAGCTCCGCGGCGTCCGCGCAGAGGACCAGGTCCGCGGCGCCGAGCGCTTTCACCTGGTCTGTCGTGCCGTGGCCCAGGGCGGCCACCGAGAGGGTCCCACCCAGTCCCTGCGCCAGCTCGCGACCCGCCGCCAGAAGCTCGAAGGTCACCTCGGTCCACTCGCCGCGGAACCGTTCTGCCACCACGAGGACTTCGCCCACGGTCAGCTCACCTCCACGAAGGTCTCCGGGTGCTTCGCGTGAATCACGCCGCGATCGCGCACGTAGCGGATCACCTCCTCCACTGCCGGACGCCGGGTGGCCTCTGGCTTCGGGTCCAGGTACTGAGTCCGCCCGCCGGAGGTCGCCACGGCATAGACCCGATCCTCCTCCAGGGGCTTCCCGTTCACCTCGGCACGGAGCACGCGCCTGCCTCGCGCGTTGGCCAGACGGAAGCTCCGGCCCCTCGGATGTGCGCGGTACAAGGAGGACGGTGCGGGCTTCATCAGGTTGTGCGTTCCATACTTCAACCCTACCGGACGAGCCCCCGCTCGACTAGGATGTCCACCAAGCGCGCCGCCACCTCCTCTGGGCTACCATCCAGCAGCTCTGCCCCTCCCCCCGCCTCCGGCTTGAACAGCCGGCGCACGGTCGGCTGGGGGGCGGAGACGGGCTCGACTTCCAGCTCGTCGATGGTCCGCTCCTTCATGGCCTGCCGGACCTTGCTGACCGGTACGTACCGCGGCGGCTGCCGGGCCGCCTGGACCCCCAGCACCGCGGGCAACCCTACTTCAAGCTCCGCCAGCCAGCCCCCCGGGTACTCCTTCCGGACCCGTGCCCGACGGCTCTCCGGGTCCACGTCCACTCCGGTCACCACCCCCACGTGGGGGAGCCCCAGGGATCCCGCTAGCAGCATCCCCACCTGCCCGTCCAGGTCGTCCGCCGCCTGCACGCCCGTCAGCACCAGGTCGAAGCCGAGGGACGGGAGCGTCGAGGCCAGGGCTGTGGCGATCTGTCGACTGGAGGGAGCGTCCCCGAGTCCTTTGAGCTTGACGGCACGATCCACCCCCTTTGCGAGCGCCGTATACAGGACGTCCTCTGCTCCCTCCCCGTCAGGGACCACCACGGTCACCCGGGCCCCGTGTGCTTCCTTCAGCAGGAGCGCCTCTTCCAAGGCGTGCTCGTCGAACTCGTTGAGCACCAGCTTGAGGAACTGGCGGTCCAGCTCCTTCCCGGAGGCGTCCACCTCCAAGTCCTCCACCAGGTCTGGAACCAGCTTTCCGACCACGACGATGTGCACGGCCCACCTCACGTTGCTCGCGGACTGCCCAGGGCTTCGTCCAGCAGCTCGATGATGTCCCGCACCACCAGCTTCCCGTCGTTCCCCGTGGCCTTCACCGAGTCCTCGAACCGGGACACCTCGTACGGGCAACAGACCGCGAGCACTTCGGCCCCACTTTCCACCGCCTCCCGTACCCGGCGGTCGGACAGCCGCTCCCGCAGGTAATCCCGCGAGAACCCGTCCAGCCACATGCCTCCTCCGCCTCCCCCGCAGCAGTAGCCGTTCTCCCGGCACCGCGGCATCTCCACCAGGCGGAGCCCGGGGATGGCCTCCAGAAGTTGGCGCGGCGCGTCGTACTCTCCGTGGTGGCGCCCCAGGTAGCAAGGGTCGTGGAAGGTCACCGTGTACGGAAGCTCCTTCACGAACATCTCCCGGAGGCGCGGGAGGAATGATGCCAGGAACTGTGTGTAGTGGAGGACGTCGAAACTGCCGCCGTAGCGCGGATAGAAGTTCTTGAAGGCGTTGTACTCGTGGGGGCCTGTGACGACGATGCGGTTGAAGGTGTACTTCCGGAAGGTGCGGATGTTCGCCTCTGCCAGCATCTCGAACAGCCCCTTCTCTCCCGCCAGGCGGATGGAGTCCCCGTCCTCCTTCTCCTCGTGGCCCAAAATCCCGTAGTCCACCCCCAGGGCGTGGAACACCCGGGCCATGGCTCGCGCGGCGTCCTTCCCGCGGGGGTGGTAGGAGGGGTAGCTGCCCACGTACCACAGGACGTCCACCGGCCGGGGATGGAGCGGCAGCACGGTGACGGGCACACCCGCTTCCTTCACCCACTCCGCGCGCTTCCGCGGCGGCTCCCCCATGGGGTTGCCGTAGCGGGCGGTGTTCTCGAACACCTTCTGAAGCTCCGGTGGCACCCGGCCCTCCTGGACCGCCACCTCCCGGGCCGCGGGCATGATCTCGATCATGTTCACCTCTTTGGGGCACACCCGCAGGCAGTTCATGCACGTGGTGCACAGCCACAGGTCGGGGTCGCGCAGCAGGTCGATCCCCAACTGGGCTTTCCGGTAGATCTTGCGGGGCCCGTAGTCCCCCACCACGTCCACCGGGCACACGGGCACGCACTTGCCGCACTGGTAGCACCAGCCCAGGGACTCACCCCCCGGAAGTCCGGTAATCCGCTCCAGGACGTCCGTGGAGTACTCCCACACCACCCGCTGCTCGAACATCCGGTTCCAGTGGCCAGAGATGTCCATCCCTTCCAGGACGGCCACGTCCTTCTCGTAGACCCGGTCCACCTTGTCGAGTCCCGGTTTCGGCATCTCAGGCCTCCAGGCGGCCGACCCCCAGCAAGCGCTGCATGAGCTGCCAAGGGCTCGGCAGGATCTTCGTGAACTCCTGGCTCATGCGCATCCGCAGGACGGTGAACAGGTACAGGGTGTACACACAGGCCAGGTAGACATCCGTCAGGAAGGAAGACGTCTGGGCAGGGGCCTGCGCGAACAGGCCCAGGGACTGCCGCGTAGCCTCCGCGTAGGCCACCGCCTCGCCCACGCGCAGGTACCCCTCCCCCAGGGTGGGGGCCACCAGGGACCGCCAGTCGGCCACCAAAAGCCGGAGGGCGCCCGTCTGCGTGCGCGGGTTCCACATCCAGCGGGTCCACAGCCAGTACCGGTCGGGTTGCGTCCAGTGCAGGACCTCACCGGCGAGGTCCACCGCCTCCGCTGCTCGGTGTGCCTCGGGGAACCGCTGGCAGAAGGCGCAGAAGCGCTGGTCCACCGATCCGGCCCCGTACAGTAGCTCCTCTAGCGCCCCCCGCAGCACGCCCACGCCCGGGTCCGCCAGAAGCGCCTCCGCCCGACGCCGCGTTCCGAACACCGCCTTCAGGACCTCCGCCAGGGAGCTTGCCGGTAGCTGTCGGAGGCCTTCGGGAGACAACAGGGACCGGAACCGGCGGCTCTTGTCCTGTAACCGCTCCACCACCGACCCTACGTCGTCCACGGGCAGGCGCGCGAACAGCTCGCGGGCGAACTCTTCTCCGGCCCGGAAGTCCGCCACCTGCTCGTCCAACATGGGAGCCCCCTCAGCTCGCCGGCGAAGCGGCTGCCCGCCGCACCGCGGCCACCGCCTTCATGGCAGCGGCTCCAGCCATGGAAAGGGTGTCGTCCAGGTCCTTCGGACCCGCCGCGGCCCCGGCTACGAAGATCCCCGGAACGGAGGTGGCCACAGGGTCCAGTCCCTCGTGGGGTACCTCGATGAAACCGTACTTGTTCTGCTTCAACCCGAGGACCTTGGCGACCTGCCGCGTGCCCTTACTGGGCTCCATGCCGACAGACAGGATGACCATGTCCATCAGGACTTCCATGGGCCTGCCCAGGGTGGTGTCTTCTCCTCGGACCAGGAGCTTGTCCCCCTTCCGGATGATCTCGGTGGCGATGCCCTTGATGTACTGCACCTTGTACTGCTCCTGGGCCGGCCAGTAGATCTCGTTCTCCCAGTACCCGTACATCCGCATGTCGATGTAGAAGATGTACACCTTGCAGTTCGGGACCTGCTGGCGGATCTCGATGGCCTGCTTAGACGCGATCCCGCAACACACCTTCGAGCAGTACTCGTTGCCGATCTGACGGTCCCGGGAGCCCACACACTGGATGAAGCACACCCGCTCGGGCGGCTGGCCCGTGGACGGCCGCACGAACCGTTTGGCCTTCAGCATCGCCTCCGCCTCGGCCAGGGTGATCACGTCCGGGTACTCGTAGTACCCGTACACCTGGGTCTCGCGGCCCGGGTCGAAGTGCTGGAACCCGGTGGCCACCACGATGCTGCCGACATTCACGGTCTCCGAAGCCCCGTCCCCCACCTTGGCCAGCTGGACCCGGAAGTCCCCCACGCAGCCCTCGCAGCCCACCACCCGGGTCGACAACTTCACCTGGACCTCCGGGCGGGTCGTGACCTCCCGGATCAGCCGGTTCATCACCTCCTCCGCATCCTGAAAACCGTGGGTGAGGGCTGCGTACTGCTCGAAGACGGGCGTGCCACCCAGGTGGTCCCGCTCCTCCACCAGCACGACCCTCGCGCCCAGGTCGGCGGCACCCCGAGCAGCCTCCAGTCCTCCAGGACCGCCCCCGATGACCAGGACCGCGTCGCTCGCCATGGACCGACCCTCCTCAGCTGGCCGGGACGAAGTGGCGGGCCGGGATCTCCGCGTCCACGTCCTCCCAGGTAAGGTACTCCTTCTCCCCTCGGCGGATGCGCTCCAGGTCGTCCTCGAACTCCCGCCACCTCTCCCGCCAGTCGATCCCCATCTTCTCCAGCAGCGGCCGGTAGTCCGCGGCGTGCCAGTGCAGCTGGCAGACCCGATAGGGATGGGCTCCCATGGCCAGGGCCGCGAACTGAGCCTCCGACATCACGGGCACTCCCACCTTCCGGTTGTGGACCTGGGCCGCGAACTGGCTCTTGTCCAGGGTCGTCACGCACCCGGTGTCGTGGGTCAGCACTACGTCGGGCTTCGCCTCCTCCACCATGACCTCGATCTTCCGGCCCACCGCGAAGGATCGGGTGAAGTCCCGCTGGACCAGGATGTGCCGGAACCCGAACCCGCAGCAGTCGAACCACGTGGAGTAGTCCCGGACCTGCGCGCCCAGCGCCTGCGCCACGGCCGTCACCACCGCGGTGCGCTGGCCCCCATAGATGTCGGGGTCGTAGATGGCGTCCCCCTGCACCAGCTTGTAGTAGTGGCAGGCGGGGTGCACCGTGACCACCACCTGGCTGCAGTCGTGCACCCGCCGGGCAGCGATCTCATGACGGACCGCGTACACCCACTCGCTGTAGTGGACGATCTCCTCCGGCATGACGAAGGGCCGACCGAGCTTCGCCAGGATGTCCCGCACCTGTCGGCGCAGCTCGCTGTGCTTGACCAGCTCCTCCCTTACCTCCTTGTAGTGGCCGTAGCTGGTGCCGCAATGGATGAGGGGGAAGTAGCCGGACTCGTAGGCCGCGGCGAAGTTCCGTGCGGCGACCGCCGCCTGCGCTGCGGCGTTGGAGGTCGCGGAGGCATAGTAGTTCCAGCCCGTGCAGGACGTCTGGTCCCGGGGGTCGTCGTACTCCAGCCCCAGCTTCCGGTGCAGCCAGAAAATGGCTGTGGAGTAGCCCGGGATGTGACCGCACTGGCCACAGGATTTATGGTGCCACGTGTGTTGCAGCGGTACCTTCTTGGACCTCCCGTACTTGGTGGGGACCTCCGCGTACGGCTCCGGAACCCGCTGGACGACCCACTCCCCCTCCGCCTCCAGCTCCAGGACGCGTTCCCGCACGTCCTCCGGTACAGGTAGGTCCGGGTCTTGTCGGAACACCCGCGGTCCGCCAACGCCCTGTCCCATCGTTCACTCCCCTCCTCTGGCCACGGCGTAGCCTTTTTCTTCCAGCAGCTCCTCCATGACGTCGCAGAGGATCATGTGCAGGCCCTCGTCCACCTCCCGGATCATGTCCATGGTCCCGGTCATGTACCAGATGGCGTACAGCTCCGCCAGCGTTCGCTCCTCCACTTCCCACGCGGTGGTGGTGGTGTGCAGGGTCTCCGGCGGCAAGGCCCGCCGCCACAGTTCTAGGTTCTCCGCGGTCTCCTTCGCCACCGGGCCCCAGTCGGGAAAAGCGTCCGCCTGGATCATGTCCGGGGAGACCTGGGTGCCCGTGGACATGATCTTGTAGATGACCCGGCTGTACCCCTCTAGGGCCTCCTTCGCGGAGCGCAGCCCGTTCCGGACCGCCACCTCCCGCATGAGGGTGATCAGGCCGCCGGGGGAGTTGCCCCGCGGGCACCGGTTGCAGGAAAAGCACTGGGAGCAGTTCCAGATGTCCTCGTTCAGCTGGTAGTAGAACAGCTCCACGTCCTCCCGGGCCAGGGTCTGGGCGATCTTGCGGGGGCTGAAGTCGTAGAAGCGGGCCGACGGACAGGCCGCGACACAGATCCCGCACTCGTAACACCCGTACAGGTAGTCGGGGTACCGCGGGTCGGCCTTGACCTCCTGGAACAGCCGCTCCTTTTCCTCGTAGGGAACGTCCGCGTACCGCTCGAGCCTTGGGGGAGCGTGCAGAGCCATCCCGTTCCTCCTCAGGGCACCGCAGACCTTTCCGCCCGCACTGCGGCCACCAGCTCCTCCCATCGGGGCACGCCCACCAGCCTTCGACCTCGGCCCACGAGGATCGTGGGGACCGACAGGATGTCCTCCCGTCTTGCCTCCTCCCGTCCCGCGGCGCTCGCCAGGCTCACCACCGTGGCAGAGACCTCCGGATCGTCTCGCGCCAGTCGCTCCACCATTTGGATGGCGGCCTTACAGCTGGTACACGTGGGGTGGGTGAACACTTTTACCAGGACCTTCCTGCCACTCATGGCAGCTCGTACCCCTCGCAGTGGACGCAGTCGTCCAGGTCTCGCTCCGCCATGTACCGCTCGTAGTGCTCCACCGCCTCCGGCCCGCTCCGCAGCGAGCCCACCTCCTGTTCCCACGCGGAGGGCCGTAACCGGACGACCCAGCCCCTCCGGTACGGGCTGCGGTTTACCAGGTCAGGCTCCCGCAGCAGGGCGGAATTCACCGCCACCAGCTCCCCGCTCACCGGAGCCCGGACAGGCCCCAGCCACTTGCCGCTCTCCAGGACCGCCACGGGCCGACCCCTCGCGTAGTGCCGACCCACCGGCCGAAACGTCACCACCAACACCCGGCCCGCGGTGGTCTGCGCCACGTCCGTCATGCCGACCGTCACCGTACCGTCCTGCTCCCGACGCAGCCAGACATGTTCCTCCACCACGTAGTAGAGGTCCAGGGGCAGCAGGCAGTTGCGAACCCGGGCGACCTCCTGGTGCCCCACGGCTTCCCCGTCAGAAAGCGATCACCGCGTCCGCCTCCAGGGCCATGGCGTTGAACGCGGCCCCTCCGATCATCTCCACCCCCTCGATGAGGTCCTCCAGCTTGAGCCCGTGCAGGTCCAGGCTCGGCTGGCACACGTACAGGCGCACGCCGAGCTCCAGGGCCTGGTCGATGAAGTACCGCAGGGGCGCCCCGCCGCCGCCCTTTTTGGGCACCACCAGCTGCTCGGGGACTCCGCGTTGCAGCAGGGTGGGGCCGTTCATGGTGAAGTAGATCCCCACGTCCACGTCCATGGCCGCGGCAGCCGCGGCCAGGTAGAAGGGGGTGGCGCTACGCTCCGGCATGTCCACCCCATGGGTCTGCACGTACAGGATCTGTCGGCGGCCGTCTGGATCCATGCCGTCCCCTCCCCTAGATGAACAGCGTCACGTCCGCTCCAGAAGCGAAATCCAGAAACGTGGTGGCCCCTGCACACTCCGCGCCCTCGATCAGGTCCTCCTGCCGGATCCCCATCACCCCCATGGTGGTGGCGCAGGCGAACAGCTTGACGCCGCTCTCCCGGGCCATCTCCAGCAGCTCCTCGACGGCGGGCATGTTCGACTGCCGCATCCACCGCTTCATGATGGCGGTGGCCACACTCGGCATCCCCGGCAGCGCACCCAGGATGTCGGGGACCTTGAGCGGCAGGCCCCGCAAGGGCGGCGGCATGGCAGGGTTGCCTACCGGCGCCACTTTGAGCCGGGACAACCTCTTCCGGTGGAGGATGTCCAGTCCGTAGAACGTGAAGAAGATCCCCACCTCCCAACCCATAGCGGCCGCGGTGGTGGCCAGGATCAAGGGAGGGTAGGCCATGTCCAGGGTCCCTTTGGAGGCCACCATAGCGAGCCGGCGCCTACGTCCTGCGGCGGGCTCGGGTTGCACTCCCGGGACCTCGGTCACCACCGGTGCTGTGGCCTGCATCATCCCACCCCCTCAGACCTTGCGCCGGATGAGGAACCGGTACACGCCGTCCTGTTCTTCCACCTCCAGCAGCTCGTGGCCCGTCTGCCGGGACCACGCCAGCATATCGGGCTTGGACCCTGGATCGGTGGCCAGCATCTCCAGCACCTGCCCCACCGCCAGGGACTTGATGGCCTTGTTGGTCTTGATCACCGGTAGCGGGCACAGCAACCCGCGACAGTCAAGAACCTGATCCGGCTTGATCCCGCTCGAGGCCACAGCCATCCCCCCCACGCACGGTTCCGTTGATCCCCTCTGAGTCTAGAAGACGTACCGAGCCGGACAACCCCCGGCCTGGGGAGTTGTCTTCTCACCCATTCGGGGGATGGGGCGTCCCCCGGCTTGGGAAATCCGCGTGCCTCCGCCGGGGCTTGCTTGACGGTGTCAGATCCTGCCAAGATGACGGGGCCTAACATGCGGGAGCCGGGCGGTATCCTCCGCGTGGTCGACTTCGGAGACGCCTCACCGCTGCGATCCCAGACCCTGTGGCACGCGGTGGCCTACGGCGTCTCCCGGGGAGCGCCGGCCACCCTGTCCTTCGTCCGTCCCTCAGCGCCGTACGTGTCCATCGGACGCACCCGCAGCCCCCGCGAGGTCGACCTCGAGTACTGCCGGCACGCGGGCCTGCGGGTGTACCGGCGCATGGTGGGTGGCGGCCCCGTGTACTTGGACCCGCGGCAGCTGTTCTTCCAGGTCACGATTCCTGCTCGCTGGGCACCCCTCACGCCGAGGCAGACCCTCCGGGCCCTGCTGTCGCCCGCGGTGCAGGCGTTTCGGGCTGTGGGCGTGCCCGCTTCCCTGGACCCTTACGGCGAGGTGGTGGTCGGGGACAGGAAGATCTGCGGCCACGCGGGCGGCCAATTGGAAGAGGCGGTGGTGGTGGTCGGCAACCTCATCGAGGAGTTTCCGGCGGATCGGGCTGCGCGCATCCTGGACCTTCCCCACCCACGCATCCGGGAAGAGGTGGAACGGCGGATCCGTCGCTACGTGTTGGCCACGCCCGTGGACGCCGACGGGTTCAAGGCTGCCCTGGCGCGCTCCTACGCAGAGGCCCTCGGCCTCCGGCCCGAGGCAGGCGACCTCTCGGTGTACGAGCGGGCCACGGTTCGGGAGCTGGACCGCCTGTTCGAGAGTCGCCGTTGGCTGTGGGACGTGGACGGAGGGCCCGAGGGTACCTGGTGCGTAAAGATCCGCGCCGGGGTCTGGGTCTGTGCGGTGCGGGTGGGCCGCGGGTTGCTGGTGGCAAGCGGCGTGGAGGGACGCGTGGTAGACGTCGCCCCCGTGGGAGGGGCTCCACGCCGGGCGTGCCAGGGCCTGCGGGAGCTGGCCGCCAGCTTGAAGGGCTCCGGGCTAGACGAGGCGGTCCGCCGCCTGCAGGTCTGGGGCGAGGAAGGCAGCCGCCTGGCGGCGGCCTGGTCGCGGGCCGCAGCCCTGGCGGTGTGAGGCTGGGATCAGGAGGGGAGGGATGTCCGGTTCCACGGTACGGGTGGGGCGGTATCAGGTGGCGGTGGACCGGCTGTACGATCCGGAGCACCACCTGTGGGTGCTGCCCGTGTCGGAGACCCGCGTGCGGTTGGGGCTCGATCCGCTCGCCGTGGAGGTGAACGGCACCCTGGCCCAGCTTGTGCTGGCGCCCGTGGGTACCCTGGTCCGGCGGGGCGAGGCGTTCGGCAGCCTCGAGGCGGCCAAG
>JBKBVM010000109.1:0-5956 GCA_046289555.1 bacterium | reverse complement strand
CCCACCTGGGGGCCGTCCGGGCCCCGGGGGGGGGCGGGCCGGGGTGCGGCCGCGGCCGCGCCCGCGCCCACGGGAGGCGAGAGGGGCGGAGCTGGAACCCCCCTTACGGCCGCCGCCATGGCCTCCAGCAAGGCCACCACCGCCGCCGCCCCTGCGTCCACCACGCCTGCCCGCCGCAGGGCCGGGAGGAGCCGTCGGGTCCGTGACCACGCCCCCCGGGCCGCGGTAGCCGCCAGGTCCAGGACCTCCAGCAGGACGGTACCTCGGTCGCCTGCGGCGGCAGCCGCGTCCGCCACCGTGAGGATGGTCCCCTCCACCGGGTTGTGCACCGCCGCCCGGGCGGTACGGGCCGCCCGGTGCAGGGCGGCGAGCATTCTCTGGCCGTCTGCCTGCTCAAGCCCGCTCCACGCCTGGCTCAGGCCGTACAGGTACTCCGCCAGGATGGCTCCGGAGTTTCCCCGGGCTCCGAAGAAGGCCCCGCGCGCCGCGGCCTCGGCGACGGTACCGAGGTCCTTGCCCTCCGCCTCCCGCACCGCCTCTGCAGCGCTGGCGAGGGTCGCGCACAGGTTGGAGCCCGTGTCGTGGTCCGCCACGGGAAACACGTTGAGGGCGTTCACTTCGTCACAGGCCTGGCGCAACTCCGCGAGAGCACTCTGGAGCGCGACCACGAAATGGGCGGCGGTGAACCCGCTTGCCCGCGGAGCGGTCTGCTCCTGGCGCGCGAGTTTCGACACCTTCTCGGCCATCATGGCGGCTCAGGGCGCTGGCCGCTGCGTAGCACAGCTTCTCAAAAGAGCTTAACGGTTGGCGAGGCCTGGGGCATCCCGAACGTGCGCCAGGGTCCGGCCACCACCGCAGGCTACGCCCCGCGGCTGCTGGGCGGATCACAAGCCGATCAGGTTGGGCTCCACCTTCTCGTACCCCTCCTCGCCGGCTGCCAGGTCCAGAGGGATCGCCGCGATCTCGTCCACCACGGGTACCGCGAGCCCGTCCCGGGTGAGGTCCACCTCCTTGATGTAGCGGCGGCAGACCTGGCACGCACTGACCCGGACGTGGGGCCACTCCGTG
Source organism: bacterium (assembly GCA_046289555.1). Taxonomy (GTDB): domain Bacteria; phylum Sysuimicrobiota; class Sysuimicrobiia; order Sysuimicrobiales; family Sysuimicrobiaceae; genus Tepidifontimicrobium. The sequence continues at coordinate 4,888 of JBKBVM010000109.1, read as the reverse complement.
GCCTGCAGGCAGACCAGTCGCCCGGACTCCTCCTCTCCGCACGCCGCGCACCGGACCCGCTTGTACCGCCACTCTGTCTCGCACCGGGAGCACAGCAGCGAGCGCGCCGCCCCGTGTCCCTCCTCGCGGAGGACGGACACCTGAGGAGCAGCTCCACATAAGGGACAGACGGGAGACGTCTCCACACCCGGGCCGGACAGGGCGTCTCCCTCTCCGTCCCCGCGCAGGCCCGCGGCCAGCAGAGCCGCGTAGGGCTGCAGGAAGGCTTTCGGGAAAAAGGCCAACACGGGCCCCTCGACCTCCAAGTCGGGGAGCGCCTGACCTCGCCAGTACCCGTCCCACAGGGCTTCCCAGAGGTCCTCGGAAGTTGAGCGCAGGGCGTCCGCTGCGGCGGCCAGCTGCGGGGGAGCCACCTCCCGTACGAGCTCCAGGAAGGTGGCGAACTGCTCTCTCAGCAGAAGGCGGTGGTCTCGGGGTGAACTGGACCGCAGGACGAACCCCTCCTCCCTGGAGGCGGGGACAGGAACCGAGCCCCGCAAAACGTCCTGCAGGCTGGCCTGGAAACGCGCCACGTGGGCGTAGAACCGCAGCGGCTCCGCCGCAAACGGCCACCGCTGGGCGAGCTCCCCGGCGCGCTGCAGACGCCGATCCCAGCTGGCGGTCACCGCGCTACGTCCAAAGGCCGGGAACTTTGGAGGCGGTCCGTACGTTCCCTACTCCTGGGAACGGGACCCCGCCGCCCGCAGCTGTCGGGACCACAACCCGTGGTGGGCCTCCGCCCACCTGCGCGACACCGTACCCCGGGTGATGGCCTCCCAGCTCCCGCGGATCACGAACACGCCCATGTAAATGTGCAGGATCAGAGCCCCCATGGCGGCGATGGCTGCGAGGTCGTGCACCACGAAGCTCGCCTCCCGCACCAGCCGCCCGAAGCTCAAGGGGAACCAGAGGACGACACCCGACAGCAGCAGCAGGATCCCCGCGAGGAACTGCAGGTAGAACAGGAGCTTCTGACCCGCGTTGAAGCGTCCGGAAGGGGGCACCGCCTCCTCCCGCCCTGCGGCGTAGTCCACCATGTGCCGCAGCCACTCGCGGTCGTGCCGCTCCAGCCTCATGTCCCGCGCCCACAGGAGTAGCATGACGACCAGGGCCCCGAAGAACACAAGCCCCACGATGGGGTGCCAGTAGCGGATCACCGGCCCCCCTCCGAACACGCCGGCGAGCCAGTAGAAGGGCGGGTAGAACAGCGCGAGCCCGGTCAGCAGCAGGTACAGGAAGGACAGCGCCACCACCCAGTGTACAATCCGTTCCCCCATCGTGTACCGCAAAACCACCCCGTCCTGCTCCTTTCGCTGCGCCATGGCCCTCACCTCACTGCACCCTCTCCTGGTGGCTTGCCTCGGCGCCCTTCCCGTTCACCTCCCGGGGCCCGAAGCGGAAGTAGTGCAGCACCGCGCCCAGGATCCCGCCGAACAGCACCGTGTTGCCCAGCCACTTCAGCGGGCCCTTCCACAGGTTGACGAAGGTGACCCGCGGGTTCTTCGGCAGCCCGTAGAGCTCCGGCTCGTTCCCGAAGGGCAGGACGTAGATCACGTGCGTGCCCCCCACCCCCGGCGGGTTGTACACGGTGGCGTCCGCGTACCCGTCTGCCTTCAGACGCTGGACCCGTTCCTCCGCCTGCGCCAGCATCTTGGACCGGGTGCCGAAGGAGATGGCGTTGGTGGGGCAGGCCTTGACGCAGGCCGGCTCGAGGCCCGCCGCCACCCGATCCGAACACAGGGTGCACTTGTACACCTTGCCGGTGGTGGGGCTGATGCGCGGGACGTCGAAGGGACAGCCGGTCACGCAGAACTGACAACCGATGCAGTTCTCCTGCACGAAGTCCACGATCCCGTTGGCGTACTGCACGATGGCGCCAGGCGCGGGGCAGGCCCGCAGGCAGCCCGGGTCGTCGCAGTGCATGCACTGGAACTTGGTGAGGGTCCAGACCAGGCGGCCGTCCCGCTCCACCTCGTTGAACTTGATGAGCTGCCAGAAGTTGTAGTCCAGGTCCGGCAGGGTCTGGTAGGAGCCGGTGAAGGGGCGGTCCGGGTTGGGAGGGAGGTCGTTCCACTCCTTACACGCCGCCTCGCACGCCTTGCACCCGATGCACACGGACACGTCCACGAGCTTGGTGACCTCGCCCGTGGGCGGGTGCCCCAGCCCGGGGGTCACCCGCTTGGTGGCCGAAACCGCCTTGACTTCCAGGCCCACCCTCGGCATGGCCCCTACCCCCTATGCCTTTTCCAGCTTCACCAGGAACCCCTTGTACTCCGGGCACGTGCTGTTGGGATCCACCACGGACGGGGTCACGAAGTTGGCGATCCCCCCCTTCTGCCGGCCGAACCCCAGGTAGCCCCAGTGGATCGGGAAGCCGATCGCGTAGACCTTCTTGCCGTTCACCTGGAGCGGCTTGATCCGCCGCGTCACCATGGCCCGGCCCACGATGGAGTGGCGGGCGGAAGAGACCCGCACGAAGTCCCCGTTCCGGATCCCCCGCTCTCGGGCTAGCTCCTCGGGGATCTCGATGAAGAACTCGTTCTGCAGCTCCACGTTGATGGCGTTGTTCTTCGTCCAGTAGTGGTGCTGCTCCGTGAGCCGGTAGGTGCTGCAGGCGATGTCGAACTCCCGCGGGTCTCCCAGCTTGTCCCACTCGGTGCCGGTGAAGATCAAGGCCACCGGGTTGGCACTGTGCTTGGGGTGCAGGAGGTTCTCCACCGGCGACTCCACGGGCTCGTAGTGCTCCGGGAACGGCCCGTCCACGAAGGAACCCGCGGTGAACAGGCGCGCGACTCCCTCCGGTAGCATGATGAACGCCCCCAGGCCCGCTTCGGGCGGCGAGTCCACCTTGTAGTCCGGCACGTCTCCCACCCACCGCTCGCCCGTCCACCGCAGCACAGACCGCTTGGGGTCCCACGGCCGGCCCTGGGCGTCCGCGCTGGCCCGGTTGTACAGGATCCGGCGGTTGGCGGGCCAGTTGAACGCCCAGTTGTGGTGGAAGCCGAGCCCCGTGGGGTCCGAGGGGTCGCGGCGCGCCGCGTTGTTCTGGTCCGTGTACACGCCCACGTACAGCCAGTTGCCGCTGCAGGTGGAGCCGTCCTTCTGGAGCTGCAGGAACGCCTTCACCTGCTCCCCTTTCTTGAGCACCACGTTGCCCTTGTCGTCCTTCACCTCCTCCAGGGCGAACCCGTTGATCTCCCGCAGCAGCTCGTCCGCGCTGGGATTCTCAGGCTGCGTGTACCACCACCACAGGTTCAGGATCGGCTGCGGGAACTTCCCGCCCTCTTTCCGATACAGGTCCCGCACCTTCAGGAACAGGCGCGCCAGGATCTCCCGGTCGTCCTTGGCCTCCCCCGGCGGGTCCACGGCCTTCCACTTCCACTGGATCCAGCGGGCGGAGTTGGTGAAGCTCCCGTCCTTCTCCGCGAAGTTGGCTGCGGGCAGCAGGAACACCTCCGTCTGGACGTCCTGGGGCTTGAGGCCCACGTGCTCCAGGATCTCCGGCCTCCAAAAACCCGCTGTCTCCGTCTCGTAAGTTTCCGCCACCACCAGCCACTTCAGGTTCGCCAGCCCCCGGATGACCTTCCGGGTGTTCGGGCCGTGGTTGACGGGGTTCATCCCGAAGACAAACAGCCCCTGCATCTCCCCCCGGAACATGGCGTCGCTCATGAACACCCAGGTCCAGCGCTCCTCCTTCCCGTCCGCGCGGATGGGGATCTTCGGGAGCCACCCGTACCCGAACCCGTTCTCCTTCGTGGCCTTCGGCCCGAAGAACGCCTTCAGCTGGCTCACCATGAACCGGTCGGTGTTCTGCCAGAAGTTCATGGAGTTGGGGCGCAGGGGCTTGGGGGTTCGCGCCTTGATGTAGTCCTCCAGGGTCCGCCAGCGGGCCCTCGGCATGGCCAGATAGCCCGGCAGGTTGTGGGTCTGGACCGCCATGTCCGTGTTGCCCTGGACGTTGGCGTGGCCGCGGAGCGCGTTGACCCCACCGCCGGCGACGCCGATGTTCCCCAGGATCAGCTGGAGCATGGCCGCACAGTGGATGAGCTGGACGGAGTAGCTGTGGTGGGTCCAGCCGAGGGCGTACAGGATGGTCATAGCCCGGTCCGGCCGGTGGGTCTCCGTGATGATCTCCGCGGCCTTGAGGAAGTCCTCCTTGGAGCAGCCGCAGATGTTGGCCACCACCTCCGGCGTGTACCGGGCGTAGAAGCGCTTCATCAACTGGAACACCGTGCGGGGGTGCCGCAGGGTAGGGTCCACCTTGGCGAAGCCCTGCTCGTCCAGCTCGTAGTCCCAGCTGGACCGGTCGTACTCCTTCTTGTCCGCCTTCCAGCCGGAGAACACGCCCTCCTTTTCGTTGAACGAGAAGTCCTCGCGGACCAGGAAGGGGGCGTTGGTGTACAGCCGGAGGTACTCCTCGTGGTAGCGCCCGTTCTGCAGGGCGTAGTTAATGAGGCCTCCCAGGAAGGCGATGTCCGTGCCGGGTCGGATCTGGACGAAGTGGTCAGCGACCGCCGCGGTGCGCTGGAAGCGGACGTCCACCGCCACCAGCTTGGCGCCCCGCTTGCGCTTGGCCTCCATCACGAACCGGAACCCCACGGGGTGGTTCTCCGCGGGGTTGCCGCCCATCGCCAACACCACGTCCGCGTTGGCGATGTCGTTCCAGCTGTTGGTCATCGCGCCGCGTCCGAAGGTCGGGGCCAAACTGGCCACCGTGGGGTCGTGTCATATCCGTGCCTGGGTCTCGAAGGGGATGATCCCGAAGGCGGTGCGCAGGACCTTGTTGGCGAGCCAGCCGGCCTCGTTGTCGTGGGCGCTGAAGCCCAGGACCCCGACGGAGGTCAGGCAG
>JBKBVM010000108.1:0-6007 GCA_046289555.1 bacterium | reverse complement strand
ACAACCCGTATCCGGACCTGACCCTGCCTCTGGCGCGGACCGCGGGACTGCCACGCCTGGGCGGTCGGCGGCTGCGGGTGGTGTGGGGCGACACCCGGGGAGATCCGGCCACGGGCCGCGCGGAGGCGGACCGGCTCATGGAGCGGGAGGGTGCAGTGGCCCTTATCGGCTCCTACCAGAGCGCGGTTACCGCTACCGCCAGCCTGGCCGCGGAGGCGCGGGGGATCCCCTTCCTGAACCCGGAGTCGTCCTCCCCGCGGCTCACGGAGCGGGGCTTCAAGTGGTTCTTCCGCACCGGTCCCCACGACATCACCTTCACCCGCATCATGTTCGACATGGTCGAGGACCTGAAGCGCCGCGGGGCGCGGATCTCGCGGGTGGCTATCCTGGCGGAGGACTCGGAGTTCGGTGCCACGGCGGCGGGCGTGGCCAAGGGGTTCGCTCAGTCGCGGGGTTACACCGTCACGGCCATGGAGCTGTACACCTCTCCCCCCAGCAGCCTCACCGCGGAGCTGCTGCGGATCCGCGCCAGCAATCCCGACTTCGTGATCGGCGCCAACTACCTGGTGGACGCGGTGCTCATCACCCGGACCCTCAAGGAGATGCGGTGGTTCCCGCAGGGGTTCATGGTGCACGCGGGGTTCACCACGGTGCCCGACTACCTGAACACGGTGGGCCGCGACGGGTACTACTTCCTGGCCCGGGCCCCGTGGGCTCTCGGGATCGCCCGAAGGAAGCCCCTGGTGGCTCGCGTGAACGAGCTGTACCGACGCAAGCACGGCGCGGACATGGACGAGGTGGCCGCGCGGGCCTTCACCGGCATGCTGACCCTGGCGGACGCCATCAACCGGGCAGGCTCCACCGCCCCCGCGGCGATCCAGAAGGCCTTGCGGGAGACCAACATCCCCGGTGCACAGCTCATCATGCCCTGGCAGGGGATCCAGTTCGACGACAAGGGGCAGAACCGCTACGCCACGGGCGTGATGGTGCAGATTCTGGACGGGGAGTACAAGGTGGTCTGGCCCTTCGACGTGGCGGAGGCGGAGCTGGTGTGGCCCGCGCCGCCGTGGGACCGTCGCTGAGGGCCGCCCGGAAGGCCGTCCTTCTGCATCCATGACAGAGCTCGTGTGGCAGGCCGCGGTGAGCGGCGTGGTGCTGGGGCTGGTGTACGCCCTGGTCGCCCTGGGGTTGTCCTTGATCTGGGGGGTCATGGACGTGGTGAACCTGGCCCACGCGGAGTACCTCATGCTGGCCATGTACGCCACGTACTGGCTGTGGGCCCTAGGCAGGGTGGATCCGGCGCTGGCAGTCCCCGTGGTGGTGCCGGTGTTTTTCGGCCTCGGCTGGCTGACCTACCAGGCCCTCATCCGTCGCATCGTGAGGGCGCCGCTGGCGGCGCAGATCTTCGCCACCTTCGGACTGTTGTTCATTGTGCGCTACGGGGCCTTTGCCGCCTTCGGGCCCAACGTGTACGGAGTCTGGCGGCCAGGGGAAGGGACATTACCCGTCCTGGGGGTCCCCGTGGCTGCCTCCAAGGTCACCGCCGGGTTGGTCTCCCTGGCCGCCTTCGGGCTGCTGGCAGCGTTTCTGCGCTACACGAAGACTGGGAAGGCGCTGCAGGCGGCAGCGCAGAACCGGGAGGTGGCGCTGGCGCTGGGCATCCCCGTGGATCGCATGTACGCGCTGAGCTGGGGGCTCGGCATCGCCACCGTGGCCCTGGCCGGGGTGTTCCTGATCCCCTTCTACCAGGTGTCCCCCACCATCGGGGACGCGTTCCTGCTGTTGGCGTTCGCCAGCGTGGTGCTGGGAGGCTTCGGGCGGGTGGACGGGGCTCTGGTGGGCGGGTTGTGCATCGGCCTGCTGGAGAACCTGCTCGGGACGCTGATCTCTCCCACCTTCAAGTTCCTGTTCGTGTTCGCGGCATTTGTGGCCATGCTCCTGGTCCGTCCCCAGGGCCTGCTGGGGGACGTGGGAAGGTGAACCGGCCCCGGACCCTCGCCGGGATCGTGCTGGCGGTTCTGGTCCTGTTGCCCGCGGCGGTCCGGGACAGCTTTTTCCTCAACGCCATGGTGCACGTGTTCCTGTTCGGGGCCGCGGCGCAGGCCTGGAACCTGGTGGGCGGGTACGCGGGGCAGATCTCCTTCGGCCACGCGGCGTTCTTCGGGATCGGCGCGTACACCACCGCGTGGTTGTTGAGCCGGCACGGGCTCAGCCCCTGGTTCGGGATCTGGGTGGGTGCCGCCGTGGCCGCTGCGGTCTCCCTCGTGGTGGGTTACCCGACTTTCCGCCTGCGGCGCCACTTCTTCGCCCTGGCGACCCTGGCCCTGGCGGAGATCGCGCGCATCTCGTTTTTGAACTGGGAAGCGGTGGGGGCCGCGATCGGGCTGTACCTGCCCCTGGAGTACAGGAACCGCCTGGCCTACCTCATGTGGGACAGCAAGCCACCGTACTACTGGACCGCCCTCGGGGTCCTAGCCCTGGCCACCGCGGTGGCGTGGGGGGTGGATCGCCACCGGGCAGGCCGGTACCTGCGGGCGGTGGAGCAGGACGAGGACGCCGCGGAGATGCTGGGGATCCCCACCCGCCGGTGGAAGCTGTTTGCCATGGGGCTCAGCGCGGCGCTGACCGCGGTGGCCGGGGCGGTGTATGCCCTGTACGTGCTGTACATCGACCCGTACAACGTGATGGCCAGCCGCATCTCGTTGCTGGTGGTGGTGATCGCCCTCCTCGGAGGGCGGGGGACGGTGTGGGGGCCAGTCCTCGGGGCGCCGTTCGTTGTGCTCCTGAACGAGTACACGCGGGCGTGGCTGGGAGGCCGGGGGGCGGGTGCGGACTTCATCCTGTTCGGCCTGGCGGTCGTGCTGGTGTCGTTGTACCAACCGCGGGGCCTGATCGGCCTTTTGGCAAGGGCTTCCCCGCGGCCGCTTCCGGCGGTGGCCGGCGCCGAGCGGGACCGGGAGGACGCGCCGCCCGCAGGCGCGGGGGGGCCGCCGGTGTTGCAGGTCCGGGGGATGGAAAAGGCCTTCGGTGGGGTACGGGCCGTGCGGGGAGTGGATCTGGAGGTCCGGCGGGGAGAGATCCTCGGGCTGGTGGGTCCCAACGGAGCGGGGAAGTCTACCCTGTTCGACTGCCTCACGGGGTTCGTGCGGCCGGACGCGGGGCAGGCGGTGGTGGACGGCGTCCACGTCCTGGGGCTTCCGCCGCACCGGGTGGCGTGGGCGGGCCTCGCGCGCACCTTTCAGAACGTGCGGCTCTTCCCCGATCTGTCCGTGTGGGACAACCTCCTGTGCGGCACGGAGCACCGCGGGGAGGGGCTGTGGGAGGCCACCGTGCGCGAGGCCCCGCCCGCACTACAGGAGGAGGCGGGCCGCCTTCTGCGCTCCTTCAACCTGTGGGACCACCGCCAGCGGCCCGCGGGCGAGCTGTCGTACGGGCAGCAGAAGCTCCTGTCCCTGGCCATGGCGGTCCTGCGCCGGCCCAGGGTGGTGCTGCTGGACGAGCCCGCGGCGGGGGTTAACCCCGTTCTGGTGGAGGAGATCGGCCGGTTGATCCGGGCGCTGAATGCTTCCGGGCTCACCTTCGTGGTGATCGAGCACAACATGGAGTTCGTGATGCGCATCTGCCACCGGGTCGCGTTCATGGCGGAGGGCCAGGTGGTGACGGTGGGCAGGCCGGAGGAGGTCCAGCGGGACCCGCGGGTCCTGGAGCTGTACTACGGGCGATGAGCGCGCTGCTGGAGGTCTCTGACCTGCACGCGGGCTACGACCGGCGCGAGGTCCTGCGCGGGGTGGACCTGTTCGTCCGGCCGGCGGAGATCGTGGTGATGATCGGGCCCAACGGCGCCGGCAAGTCCACCCTGCTGCGCACGGTGTTCGGGTTCCTTCGCCCGCAGCGCGGCGACATCCGGCTGGAGGGGGAACCCCTCGGGGGGCTGTCCCCGCCGGAGGTCCTGCGGCGGGGGGTGTGCTACGTGATGCAGGGCTACAGCGTCCTCCCGAACCTGACCGTATACGACAACCTCCTGCTGGGTGCGTACATCCGCCGCGACCGGCGGGTGCGGGAGGACGTGGAGCGGGTCTTGGAGCGGTTCCCCATCCTGCGGGAGCGCCGCCGGGAGAAGGCCCGAGTGCTCAGTGGGGGGGAGCGGCGCATGCTGGAGCTGGCGCGGGTGCTCCTGCTGTCGCCGAAGCTGGTGCTGCTGGACGAGCCGACCCTGGGCCTGGCCCCCGCGGTGGTGGACCAGGTCTACGGGATGGTGCACGACCTGCGGGCCCAGGGGATTGCCTTCTTCGTGGTGGAGCAGAACGCCCGCACCGCGCTTCGGAACGCGGACCGCGCCTACGTCCTGGAGCAAGGAAGGGTGCGTTTCGAGGGCCGGGGGGAGGAGATCCTCCACCACCCGGAGGTCCAGCGGGCATACCTGGGCGGGTCGGTCACCCCTCCAGCGGCGCTAGGCGGGACACCTCCTCCACCTCCTCCGGAGTGAGGACCCACTCTGCGGCGCGGGCGTTCGCCTGCACCTGCTCGGGGGTGGTGGCGCCGGCGATCACCGTACACACCCCCGGCCGGGCCAGCAGCCACGCGATGGCCAGCTCTGCGAGGGTGTGGTCCCGCTCCCGCACCCATGCCTCCAGGCGCCGCACGATCTCGAGTTCCGGGGAGTGGCGAACCGATGGCGCATGTGCTCGAGCTGCGCAAACCGCGTGCCGGGCGGTGGGGGCTCCTGCTCCCGATACTTGCCGGTGAGCAGGCCCCCGGCGAGGGGGAAGTACGGGATGACACCGATCCCGAAGGCCTGACAGGCGGGGAGCAGCTCCCGTTCCACCTCGCGATGCAGAAGGCTGTACTCCGGCTGTACGGTGACGAGGCTCGTCCACCCCCGGCGGTCGCACAGCCACAGGGACCAGACCAGCTGCCACGCGGCGAAGTTGGAGCACCCCACGTAGCGGGCCTTGCCCTGCCGCACCACGTCGTTCAAGGCTTCCAGCGTCTCCTCCAGCGGTGTGTTGGGGTCCCACCGGTGGATCTGGTACAGGTCCACGTAGTCCGTGCCGAGCTTCCGGAGGCTGGACTCAATGCCCGCAAGGATGCGGGCCCGAGAGGCCCCCCGCTGGTTGGGACCGGGGCCGAGCTCCCACCCGATCTTGGTGGCGATCACCGCCTCATGGCGGCGTCCCCGCGGGGCGCGCCCCAGGTACTCTTCTGACCGCCCCTCCCCGTAGCTGTCCGCAGTGTCGAAGAAGGTGATCCCGCAGTCCAGGGCGGTCCGCACCACGCGCTCGGTGCCCTCCGCGTCCAAGACGCGGCCGAAGTTGTTGCACCCCATCCCCACCACCGAGACCTCCAGCCCCGAGCGTTCCAAACGTCGGTACCTCACGACACCTCCTCCTTTCGCGCAGGAATCTGTCCGGCGCCGGCGAACTACAGGCCGGTGCCGGACGAGGTGTTGTTGGTGCTGCCCGACACGCGGCTGCGGGCTTTCGTGCTGGCCCACCTACAGGAGGAAGGATACCAGGTGGTCGCCGTGCCGGACTTCGGCGCTGCCCGCCGGCTGCTGGCCCGCGGGCTGCGGCCGAGGGTGGTGGTGGCTGAGCTGGCGGCGGCTTCGGATTCGGAGCTCCAGGGCCTGGCGCGGAGCGGCGTGGCGGTGCTGGCGGTGAGCGGGCAGTTGGAGCGGGACAGGGCCGCGCGGCTGGGCCTGCCCTACGTGGTGCGCCCCTTCACGGTGGGCCAGCTGGTGGAGCGCGTGCGTAGCCTGGCGGGGCGCGCGAAGGCGCCGCCGCGGCCGTAAGCCGGAGGCCCGATGCCGAACTTCGCCCCCAACCTCAGCGTGCTGTTCGGCGAGTACGGGTTTCTGGACCGGTTCGAGGCCGCGGCGCGCGAGGGCTTTGCGTGGGTGGAGTTCCAGTTCCCGCAGGCGGCCCCCGAGGAGGTGGCCCGGGCGCTGCGGGAGACGGGGCTACGCCTGGTGCTGTTCAACCTCCCCGCGGGTGACTGGGAGGCGGGC
>JBKBVM010000107.1:0-6042 GCA_046289555.1 bacterium | reverse complement strand
CCTGCAGCAGATCATCCAGGCGGGCAACGAGAAGCTCATCGACGCCATCGTCCGCAGCACCCCCCTGCGCCGCATGGCCCGGCCCGAGGAGGTAGCAGAGGCGGTGGTGTTCCTGGCCTCCGACCGGGCATCGTTCATCACCGGCCAGACCCTGAGCGTCTCGGGCGGCCTCACCATGGTGTAGCCGTGCGGTCCACGGAAGAGCTGGTCCGAGACCACGAGGTGATCCTGGGCGTCCTGGACGGGCTGGAAGCGCGCCTGCGGGCCGTGCAGTCCGGCGGCGCCCTGGACCCCGGGTACGTCCGGGAGGCGGTGGCCTTCAGCCAGGGCTTTGTGGACCGCTGCCACCACGGCAAGGAAGAGCACTGCCTGTTCCCGTGCCTGGAGCGGCGGGGGGTGCCCCGGGAGGGTGGGCCCATCGGCGTGATGCTGGCCGAGCACGAGATGGGTCGCCAGCTGGTCCGGAGGATCGCGGACGCCGTGGACCGGTACGAGGCGGGCCGCGGGGACCTCGGCGAGGTGGTGGACCTGGCCTGGCAGTACGTGGAGCTGCTGCGGGCTCACATCGCGAAGGAAAACGAGGTCCTGTTCCCCATGGGGGAGGCGGTGCTGCAGGCCTCCGATGACGCGGACGTGGGCCGCTGCTATGATGGGGTGGAACACCAGCAGGGAGCGGGGGAGCACCAACGGCTGACGCAGCTGGCCGCGCGCCTGAGCAGACCGTCGTAGACTCCAGCGCCGCGGTCCGGCCGCGGGTGGCGGCGCTGGAGGCGCAGCTGTCGCCTAAGCAGGAGCACCTGCTCCGCTGCACGTACCAGGTGCTGGCCGAAGGGGGCCTGCGCCACCTTTCCCTGCAGCGGGTCGCGGACCGGGCGCAGGTCAGCAAGGGGATCCTCCTGTACTACTTCGGGACCAAGGAGAACCTGGTCCTGGCCACCCTGCGGTGGGTGCTGGCGCGTGTGGCGCGGCGGATCTACGCCGCGGTGCGGAGGGCGCATACTCCCGAGGAGAAGATCCAGGCTACCATCGACGCCATCTTCGTGGACCCCAAGGCCAACCGGGACTTCTACCTCGTGTACACCGACCTGCTGAGCAGCGCCGCCCGGCAGCACCGGTTCCAGGAGCTGAGCGCCACCTTTCGGGGCATCGTGGACGCCGTGTACGGCCAGATCATCGAGGAGGGCGTACGGGAAGGGGCCTTCCGCGTTCGGGACGTGCAGGAGGCCGCGGCGGTGATGCGGGCCCTGGTGGACGGCCTGTTTTTGCAGTGGCTGCAGGAGCCCGACCCTGAGGCCACCCACGCCCAGACCCGCGAGCGGTGCAAGCACGCCCTGTTCACCTACCTGCGGGGCGCCTGAGTGACGAGAGACTGCGCCTCGTGCCCCTCCGGGCACGGTCAGCCGGCCTGCCAGAGGACCCTTCCTTCCCGGACAGCTTGCTGGGCGAAGGGGTTCCGGTCGATCTCCTCGGCGGTGTAAGGGAACACGTCCACCCCCACGGGGAAGCGCTCCGGGAGGTAATCGGGGATGCGCTCGTGGAACGGCTTCGGGCTGGCTGCGAGGACCAGGAGGAGGTCCACGTCGCTACCCGGGGCGTAGCGTCCGGTCGCAAAGGAGCCGAACAGCACCACCTGGAGGACCTCGGGTCGCCGCCGGATGGCCTGGACGTACTCCTCCAGTGCCTTCTCCACCGCGTCGAGGTCAACCGAGATGATCCGCACAGAAGGCGAGGACGCTCTGTGCACGTTCGATCGCCTCCTCGGCTTCCCGTCGGGTGTAGAACTCGGTTGGCGCACCCTGCTCCAGGCTGTTCGGGTAGCGCGTGGGGATGTAGAACTTGTCCAGCAGCCGGGCAGCGTCCAGGACATCCTCCGGGACGACGATGCCGGAGGGGAGGTTCTTGAGGAGGATGGAAATCACGTGTCCCCGCGCCTCGAGGTGGCGCCTTTGGAAAACGGCCTTTACGGCTTTTTCGGCGGCCTGCTGGGCGGCAAAGCAAGCCCAGTCGAAGTCTCCGTCCTCCAGGGCGTGACGGGCGTGGCGGAGGTCCGCCTGCGCCTGTACCCACCAGTCCCGCGACCGCTCCATCGAGCTAGCGCCCTCCTCGGCGAACCGTTCGCCCTGCACAAGCATAGCAGAACTTCCGAGGAGTGTCGGGCAGGGGGCCGGTGATGAGCCCGTCCGGGCGCAGGCGCGTCGGCCTCGGGACGGCCTGGCTGTGAACCCCCGACCCTGGACTGGTGCGTTTGCATCGGGTCGGCTGCGCTACCAAATCCACGCAGGTTGGGCATTGCGCGCGCCCCGGAGGGGTCCGTAGCATCGCGGCAAATGCTCCTGACGGTGTTACGGGCGGGTGCGGTGCTGGGCCTGTTCGACGCCGCGCACCCGGAGCGTACCCTGAGCGAGGTGGCGGAGGCCCTGAGGCTGCCACGGTCCACGGTGCACGCCCTGCTGAAGACGCTGTGCGCGGCCGGGCTGCTGCGCAGGACGCCTTCCCGGCGGTACGCGCTGGGCACCCGGCTGCACGCGCTGTCCGCCGAGCTCCTGGCCACAGAGCCGGCGCTCGCTTCGGTCCGGAGGGCGGTGGAGGATCTGGCGGGCACGTGGGGCGGGGTGGCGCGCCTGGTGGCGGTGGACCCCGCGTGGGGCCCAGTGGAGGTGCTGCGCGCCGAAGGTGCTGACAGCGACAGGCGGGTGGGTGTTGCCCCGCACCGCTGCCAGGCGGTGGCGGACGCGGTTGCCGCGGGGGAAGGTGCACAGGGGTGCTGGCTTGACGTGGAGGTCAGCCAGCCAGGGTGGTCCTGTGTCGCCGGGGTGGTGAGGGGGACGTCCGGGGCGCTGGTGGTGGACCTGACCCTCCCCACGCCGCGCTTTTACGCGCACGCGTCGGCAGTGCGGGCTTCCGTGTTGTCCGCCTGCGGGTACCGGGCCGCCCGGGTGGTCCCTCTGGTACCCTGTGGGACCTCCGCCCGGCGGAGTCAAGTGGCTCGGTAGACCCTGGCCCTCGTGGGAGCGGACCGGGCCGCTTCCCCCCCAGGGGACAGAGCCCGGGGACAGGGCCGAGGCGGTCAGAAGGCCTCAGACCGAGGGATCCGCGCGGGCTTCCGGTTGGCCTGTCTGAGGCAGGGGGACGCGGATTAGGAGCACGGGACGCTGGCCGGCTGCTACCACCCGGGACGTCACGCTGCCCGCCCACAGCGCGCTCACCCCGGACCTTCCGTGGGTGGCCATCACGATGAGGTCGACTGCCTGGCGGCCGGCCGTCTCGAGGAGGACCTGCACCGGCTCACCCCGCTCCACCGCGGTGCGGGCGGCCACCCCCGCAGCGCGTACCCGGCTCGCCACTTCCTCCAGGTATCGGCAGGCTTCCCTGGCTTCCACGTCCAGCAACGCCGCGGCTGCGGTGGGCATCAGCTTCGCCGCGGCGCCACGCTCGCCGGGGATCGTCTGTACGGTGGGCACCACCCAGACAAAGAGCAGCTCGGCCTGGCAGGCCCGTCCGAGCTGCGTCGCCGGGTTCACGGCGGTCTCCGACGCCTCGCTGCCGTCCAGCGGCACCATCAGGCGCCGGCAGACGAACACCGCTCGCCGTCCGAGGTCTGACGGCGGCAGCAGCAGGACCGGAACCTTCCCCCGCTGCAGCACCTGCTGCGCCACCCGTCCGTACAGGAGCCCGCGCAGTCCTCCCTGGCCGTGGCTGGTCATCACCACGAGGTCCGCACCGGACGCCTCCGCGTGGCGGGCGATGGTAGCCGCCACGCCCTCGACCTCCGGGCACACCGCCACCTCCACCCGGGCACCTCGATCTGCCATCCACCCCGCGGCGTCCTGGAGGTAGGCCCGCGCCTGTTCCTCCGTCCGCAGGTGTGGGTGTCCGTGTACCGTCGCGGGCGCACTGGCCTCAAGGACGTGCAGCAGGGTCACCGGTGCCTGTAGCCGGCGCGCCAGCTCCGCGGCGGCAGGCAGCGCGGACTCTGCCAGACGCGACCCGTCGAGCGGGACCAGCAACCGCCTGAACACCCCTATCCCCCCACCGCCAGGCGGAACAACAGGAACGTGTTCAGGGCGATGATGAGTGCCGTAGCGACCCCCGCAAGAGCCGTCGTGAGGGGGCGGTTCGCCAGGGGCCCCATGATCTCCCGCCGGCTGGTGAAGGCGACCAGGGGAACCAGGGCGAAGGGCAAACCGAAGCTGAGGACCACCTGGCTGATGACCAGGGTCCGGGTGGGATCCAGGCCCAGAGCGATGACCACCAGCGCCGGCGTCATGGTCACCAGGCGGCGCACCCACACCGGGATCTGCCGGTGCAGGAAGCCCTGCATGATCACCTGCCCCGCCAGCGTGCCGACCGTGGAGGAGGACAGTCCCGAGGCCAACAGGGAGATGGCGAACACCGCGCTGCTAGCGGGTCCCAGGAGGGGGGCCAGGGTCCGGTGTGCCTCCTCGATGGTGGCGATGTGGCTGAGGCCCGCGCGGTAGAAGGTGGAGGCGGCCATGATCAGGATGGCCGCGTTGATCAGGCTCGCGAGCGTCATCGCCAGGATGACGTCGATGACCTCGTAACGGTAAAGGCGTTTCGCCTGCTCGGTGGTCCGGGGCACGATGCGGTGCTGGGTGAGGGCCGAGTGGAGGAAGACCACGTGCGGCATCACCGTGGCGCCGAGGATCCCCGTGGCCAGCAGCACGCTCTCCGTGCCGGCGAACTGGGGGATCAGGGCGCCCCGGAGGACCGCGCGCCAGTCGGGCCGGTCCAGGATCGTCTCGACCACGTAGCAGGCGGCGATCACACCCACGAACCCCGTGATCACCAGCTCCAGCGGGCGGTAGCCACGCTGCTCGAGGGCCAGGATCAGGAGGGTGATGGCCCCGGTCACGAGCGCCGCGGGCATCAGCGGGATACCGAACAGCAGGTACAGCCCCAAGGCCGCGCCCAGGAACTCCGCGAGGTCGGTGGCCATGGCCACCAGCTCGCTGATGACCCACATGCCCCACACCACCGGACGCGGCAGGCGGTCTCGACACATCTCTGCCAGGTTCCGCCCCGTGGCGATACCGAGTTTGGCGGAAAGGCTCTGCACCAACATCGCGGTGAGGTTGCTGCTGAGCAGCACCCAAAGCAGGGTGTATCCGAAGGCAGCGCCGCCCTGGATGTTGGTGGCGAAGTTGCCGGGGTCCATGTAGGCGACGCTGGCCACGAACGCGGGGCCCAAAAACGGCAGGATCCGCGCCAGCCCCCGCCGGGTGGTACGCCCCTCCAGGACCTCCGCGGCGGTGAGCAGCATCTCGGTGTCCGCCGGGCGGGTGCTCGCCCCGGCCGCTTTGGGGTCCGGTTGTCGGGAGCGAGGAGTCATCCCCTGGGAATCGGCTCGCCGTGGGGGTCGGTGTCGGGACGGCCGAGCAACTCGTCGAGCCGCCGCTCGAGGGAGTCGGAGAGGGCGTGCTCCAGGCGGTCCGCCTCCTCGTGGACCTCGTTGGGGTCCAGGCCCAGGACTCGGTTCAGGTACAGCTCCAACAGGCGGTGACGCCGGACCACTGTGCGGGCCGCCGCCCAGCCGGCCTCCGTGAGCTGTACGGCTCGGTGGGGATCGTGACGCACCAAGCCCTGGCGGGCGAGGCGCTTCATCATGTTGGTCACCGACGGAGCCGAGACCTTCAGGCGTCTGGCGATCTGCCCCACGGTAGCCGCCCCGCCCGACTCCGAGAGGGCGTACAGCGCCTTCAAGTAGTCTTCCACAGCCCGGCGCTTCACGCCTTTAACATAGGCTAAAGGCCGCGGCGTGGTCCAATCGGGCGGGCACCCGATAAGTCCGCGGACGTCGCGCTCCCGGGAGCTCCGGGGACAGACCCCAGGGGACAGGGCCCTGGGGACAGACCCCAGGGGACAGTGCTACTAGGGACGGGGGCAGAGCCTGGGGGTCAGGAACCAGGGGCCGGGACCACGAGACGGTCCCGAGGGAAGGGTCCAGGAACACGGCCTAGCCCGTGTTTGACAACGGCAGGGCTGGAACCCGCATGGTTAAGCCGTTGCTGGTTAGGCGATTTC
>JBKBVM010000106.1:0-6062 GCA_046289555.1 bacterium | reverse complement strand
GTCGTCCAGGGTGATGCGGGCGTAACGGTCCCGCAGCTCCCCCAGCTTGTCCAGCATCCGCTGCAGGTCCGCCCCGTTGCGGAAGATCCCGCACCACTCCATCATGCAGGCCGCGAGCTCCTCCCGGATGGCGCCGACCTTCTCGCCGCCGGTGCTGTTCCGCAGTCGCTCCAGTTGCTCGCGGGCGTCGCTGTCCGGGTTGTGGGCCACGGGTACCCGCTCCGCTTCCTTCAGGTAGCGGGCCATGTCCCGGCCCGCGCGCCGTCCGAACACGAGGATGTCCACCAGGGAGTTCGTCCCCAGACGGTTGGCCCCGTGCACCGATACGCACGCGCACTCCCCGGCAGCGTACAGGCCCGGCACGGGCGTGTTGCGCTCGTCTCGGATCACGCGCCCCCACACGTCGGTGGGGATCCCACCCATGGCGTAGTGCGCGGTCGGCTGGACCGGCACCGGCTGGGTCGCGGGGTCGACCCCCAGGTAGGTGCGGGCGAAGGAGGTGATCTCCGGTAGCTTCTCGTCCAGCACCTGCCGGGGCAGGTGGGTGAAGTCCAGGTGCAGATAGTCCTTCCCGTCGATCCCCCGGCCCTCCCGGATCTCCGTGATCATGGCCCGGGCGATGATGTCCCGGGGTGCCAGGTCCAACAGGTTGGGGGAGTACCGCTCCATGAAGCGCTCACCGTAGCGGTTGCGGAGGACGGCCCCCTCCCCGCGGGCCGCCTCGGACATCAGGATGCCCAGCCGGTAGATGCCCGTGGGGTGGAACTGGTAGAACTCCATGTCCTCCAGGGGGATGCCCCGGCGCCAGCAGATGGCCGCTCCATCGCCGGTGAGGGTGTGCGCGTTGCTGCTGACCTTGAAGATCCTCCCCCATCCTCCCGTGGCGAACATCACGGCCCGGCTGTGGAACACGTGCAGCTCGCCCGTGAGGATCTCCCACGCCACCACCCCCGCGGCCACCCCGTCTTCCAGGAGGAGGTCCACCACCTGGAACTCGTTGAAGAAGTGCACGTTGTTGCGCAGGCACTGCTGGTACAGGGTCTGGAGGATCATGTGGCCGGTGCGGTCTGCAGCGTGACACGCGCGGCGCACGGGCCCCTGGCCGAAGTGGTGGGTGTGGCCGCCGAACCGCCGCTGGGCGATCCGGCCGTCCGGGGTCCGGTCGAAGGGCAGGCCGTAGTGCTCCAGGTCGTAGATGGTCTCGATGGCCTCGCGGGCCAGGATCTCCGCCGCGTCCTGGTCCACCAGGTAGTCCCCACCCTTCACGGTGTCGAACATGTGCCACTCCCAGTGATCCTCCTCCTCGTTGCCCAAGGCAGCACCGATGCCGCCCTGGGCGGCGCCGGTGTGGGAGCGGGTGGGGTACAGCTTGGACAGCACCGCGACCCTCAGGTCCCGCTGGCGCCCCAGCTCCAGGGCCGCGAACAGCCCCGCGCCGCCGGCTCCCACGATCACCGCGTCGTACTCGTGCACCGGCATGGCTCCCCTCCTCTCAGCGCCGGGCGAAGGCCGAGGGGTCGAAGGAGAACAGCACCAGGGCGCCCAGGAGGGTGAACACGAGGCCCACCGTCCACAGCCCCACGTTCCACACCAGGCGCCACCCGCCGCCCGGCCGCGTGTAGTCGTTGACGATTCCCCGCAACCCGTTCAGGCCGTGGGACAGGGCCAGGACCAGGATGAGCAGGTCGTAGACACGCCAGAAGGGCGTCGCGAACCGCTGTGCGACGAAGGCGAAGTCGATGGTGTCGGTGCTGTTGATCACGTGCATGATGTACAGGTGGCCCAGCACCAGTCCCAGCAGCAGCACCGCGGAGACCCGCATGTACAGCCAGGACACCCACTCCCACCCGTTGGGTCGCACGCGCGTCGCTTGCACCGTCCTCCCTCCTCCCTAAGGGGCGAACAGGGGCCGCAGCATGATCACCGCGACGGGTACCATGACCACCACGTACGCCGCCGCCCCCACCCAGAACAGGGTCCGGTACCAGCGGGTGGCGTGGGGGAACAGGTCCAAGACCAGGACCACGAGGCCGTTGCCCGCGTGGTACACCACCGCGGCTACCAGGAGGAACTCCAGGGGCTTGAACCACGGCTGCTTGTAGAGGGCCAAGGCGTGGTCGTACGCCTGCGGCCCGTACAGGAGCATGCTGGTCTCCACGATGTGCAGCAGCAGGAACACCAGCACCGCCACGCCGGTGATGCGGTGCAACACCCACGCCAGCATTCCGGGACCGCCTCGGTACATGGCACCTCCTCGTCGCTCAGGTGGATCGCTCCACGTCCTCCCGCATGTCCTCCATGTGTCGGTGCAAAACCCCGCGGGCCAGGGGTTCGTTGCGCATGCGGATGGCCTCCAGGATGGCCTGGTGGAACTCCTGGGCCTTGTGGGGGCTCGTGGGAGCCCGGCCCGTGGCCTCGCGGCTGCGCAGCCACATCTCGCACAGGGACCGCACCAGGGAGACCAGGACGGG
This sequence comes from bacterium, assembly GCA_046289555.1. Classification (GTDB taxonomy): domain Bacteria; phylum Sysuimicrobiota; class Sysuimicrobiia; order Sysuimicrobiales; family Sysuimicrobiaceae; genus Tepidifontimicrobium. The sequence goes on along the minus strand of JBKBVM010000106.1, from coordinate 3,591 downwards.
GTTGCGGGTGGCCTCGGCCACCAGCTGGTGGAACTGGAGGTCGGTCTCCAGGTCGTGCTTGCCCGCGGCCAGCTCCCGTTCCCGGCGGTTGAGCAGGTCCTGCATCTGGTCGATATCGTCCTGGGTGGCCCGGTGGACCGCGAGGGCCACCACCTCCTCCTCCACGAGCCGGCGGGCCTCCAGCAGGTCCAGGAGGAACTCCCGCTCGCGCAGCAGGCCCCACACCGCAGGGTCCACGGGGGCGGAAGCCTGCCGGACGAAGGTCCCGTCGCCGGAGCGCACTTCTACGAGCCCCATGGCGGTGAGCACCCGCAAAGCCTCCCGGACCGAGGCGCGGCTGACGCTCAATAGCTCCGCCAGCTCCCGCTCGGAGGGCAGGCGGTCCCCCGGCTGCAGCTGGCGCTCAGAGATCAAGCCCTGGATCTGGCGGACGATGTCCTCGTAGATCCGCCGGGGCCGGACGGGTTGAAAGATGGACGGGTGCGCCATGGCGGCCCGGTGGCCTAGTGGCCTGACCACTCCCCACCATACACGTTCGGATAGCCCCTGTAAAGGTGAGTTGGCCATCCCCGGCTTTCGGGGTACACTTGGGGTGGGCTCGCCTGGGTCCTGTCGAGCGGGTCCTTCGAAAAAACCAACCCCGATCAGGTTCAGAGGAGCGGCACGATGCTGACCCTGGAGAGGCTTTCCGTCCCCAAGGAGGGGCACCGGATCGAGGTAAAGGACGGCCGGTTGCTGGTCCCTGACGACCCCATCATTCCTTTCATCGAGGGGGACGGCACCGGCCCGGATATCTGGAGGGCGACCCGGCGGATCCTGGACGCGGCGATCCAGGCCGCCTACGGGGGCAAACGGCGGATCGTCTGGTTCGAGGTGTACGCGGGGGAGAAGGCCAACCACCAGTTCGGGGACTGGCTGCCGGCCGATACCCTGCGGGCGTTCCAGCACTTCCACGTGGGGATCAAGGGCCCCCTGACCACGCCTGTGGGCGGGGGGTTCCGGTCCCTGAACGTGGCTTTGCGGCAGCTTTTGGACCTGTACGCGTGCATCCGGCCGATCCGGTGGTTCGAGGGGGTTCCGTCCCCCGTTCGCCACCCGGAGAAGGTGGACATGGTGGTGTTCCGCGAGAACACGGAGGACATCTACAGGGGGATCGAGTGGCCTGCGGGGTCCCCTGAGGCCAAACGCGTGATCGAGTGGCTGCGCACTGAGTTCGGGGTGGAGCTGCGACCGGATTCTGGCATCGGGATCAAGCCCATGAGCGAGTTCGGAACCAAGCGCCTGGTGCGGAAGGCCATCCGGTACGCCCTGGATCGCAAGCGCCGGAACGTCACCTTGGTCCACAAGGGCAACATCATGAAGTACACGGAGGGAGCGTTTCGGGAGTGGGGCTACCAGGTGGCCCGGGAGGAGTTCGGCGACGTCACGGTCACCTGGGACGAGGTGCAGGAGAAGTACGGGGGCAAGGTGCCGCCGGGCAAGCTGTTGATCCAGGACTACATCGCGGACGTGACCTTCCAGCACGTGCTCACCCGTCCACAGGACATCGACGTGATCGCCACGGGCAACCTGAACGGGGACTACCTCTCCGATGCCTTGGCCGCGCAGGTGGGGGGCATCGGGATGGCTCCGGGCGCCAACGTGGGGGACTTCCACGCGGTGTTCGAGGCCACCCACGGCACGGCGCCCAAGTACGCCAACCTGGACAAGGTGAACCCCAGCTCCCTCACCCTGTCTGGCGTGATGATGCTGGAGTACCTGGGGTGGGAGGAGGCGGCCCAGCGGGTCCTCCGGGGCATGGAGGCGTGCTTCCGGGAGAAGATCGTCACCTACGACCTGGCGCGCCTGATGGACGGCGCCCGGGAGGTGCGGACCAGCGAGTTCGCCACCGCGGTCATCGAGCGCATGGGCTAGGCGCGAGAGGAGGCTCGGAATGCCGAGGGGTCGCGCGAAGATCACCATCGTGGGCGCGGGCACCGTGGGCACGGCCGCCGCCCACTGGATCGCGTCCCGCCAGCTGGGCGACGTGGTGCTGGTGGACATCGTAGAGGGGCTCCCACAGGGCAAGGCCCTGGATCTGCAGCAGGCCGGCCCCATTGCCGGGTTCGACGTTCGGGTGGTGGGGACCAACGACTACGGGGACACCACAGGCTCGGACGTGGTCATCGTCACGGCGGGGGTCCCGCGAAAGCCCGGCATGACCCGGGAGGAGCTGGTGGGCACCAACGCCGGGATCGTGCGCAGCGTCATGGAGCAGGTGGTGCCTCGATCCCCCGACGCGGTGTTCATCGTGGTCACCAACCCCCTGGACGCCATGACCTACCTGGCTCACCGGGTATCGGGCCTACCCCGGGAGCGGCTGTTCGGCCTCAGTGGAGCCCTGGACAGCACGCGGTTCCGCACCTTCCTCGCCCTGGAGCTGGGGGTGTCCCTGCAGGATGTGCAGGCCATGGTGATCGGCGCCCACACGGACAAGGACATGGTCCCCCTGGCGTCCTCCGCCAATGTGCGGGGGGTGCCCGTCAGCCGCCTGCTGCCGCCCGAGCGCCTGCAGGCGGTGGTGGCCCGCACCCGCCGGGCGGGCGCGGAGATCACGGAGCTCATGAAGGCCAGCGCCTTCACCGCCCCCGGCGCCGCCCTGTGCGCCATGACCGAGGCGGTGCTGCTGGACCTGAAGCGGGTGATCCCGTGCTGCGTGTACCTGGACGGCGAGTACGGCGAGCGGGACGTGTGCGTGGGGGTCCCCGTGGTCCTGGGGTCCCGCGGCGTGGAGCGCATTCTGGAGGTGCCGCTGTCGGAGGAGGAGGAGCGGGCCTTCCGGGCCTCGGTCGCCGCCGTCCGAGAGCTGCTGGCTGCCCTCCCCCTCTAGCCCATGCGGCTGCACGAGTACCAGGCCAAGGAGCTGTTCGGCGCCTACGGCATCCCGGTCCAGCGGGGCGTGGTGGTGGATCGGGCCGAGGATGTCCTCACCCTGGACCTGCGCTACCCGGTGGTGTTGAAGGCGCAGGTGCTGGTGGGCGGGCGTGGCAAAGCCGGGGGCGTCCAGCTGGCGGCCACACCGGAGGAGGCCCGCGAGAAGGCGGCCCGGATCCTGGGGATGGAGATCCGCGGGGAGCGCGTACGGCGGCTGCTGGTGGTAGAGGCCGCCCGGATCGACCGGGAGTACTACCTGGCTTTCGTGGTGGACCGATCCAGCCGGCGCCTGACCCTGGTGGCGTCTGCGGAGGGCGGTGTGGACATCGAGGAGGTGGCGCGGCGGACGCCAGAGCGCATCGTCAAGCTCGCCGTGGATCCCGCCCTGGGTTTCCACCCCTTCCACGGCCGGTGGGTGGCCCGTCGGCTGGGGCTTTCCGGCCCGCTGCTCGGGCGGTTCGCGGAGGTCACCTGCAACCTGTACCGACTCGCGTGCGAGCGGGACGCGGAACTGGCGGAGATCAACCCCCTAGCCCTGTGCGACGGCCAGTGGCTGGCGGTGGACGCGAAGCTGGTGGTGGACGACAACGCCCGTCCCCGGCAGCCGGACCTGCCCGCAGACGAGGAGACCACCGAGCTGGAACGGATGGCGCGCGAGTACGACCTCTCGTACGTGGA
>JBKBVM010000105.1:0-6107 GCA_046289555.1 bacterium | reverse complement strand
CGACGGGTGGGCCGCAGCCTGCGCAGCGAGGAGGCCCGGGAGCTGGCGCGGGCCGTACAGGAGCGGGTACAGCTCCCCGGAGCCACCTTCCGCTTCGAGGCCAGCGTGGGGCACCGTTGCGTGCTGGTGCTCTACGACCCCCGGGTGCAGCTGTCCGCGCAGGTCTCCAACACCGACCCCGCCTACGGTCGGGTGGGGGCGCTGGGCGTGGCCAGGACTGTGGTCAAAGACGAGGTGGAGACCTGCGTGCCCCTGGACGGCGGCCCCGGGGCCGCGCGGGCCGCAGAGCTGGTGAACGAGTTCACCGAGCGCAGCCGACGGGTGCTGGAGGAGCACCCGGTGAACCTCCAGCGCAGGGCCCGGGGTGAGCCGCCCGCCAACCTGGTGCTGCTCCGGGATGCCAGCGACCACGTCCCGCAGGTCCCTCCCTTCGCGGAACGGTTCGGCGCCCGCTTCGCGTGCTTCGTGGAGATGCCCGTGGAGAGGGGGATCGCGCGGCTGCTAGGCATGGGCGTGGTGGAGGTGCCGGCAAGCGGCCGGGACACGAGGGTGTACACCGCGTGGGCCGAGGAGGCGCTGCGACAGCTGGAGCGGTGGGACGGCCTGTACGTGCACTTGAAGGGGCCCGACGAACCGGGTCACGACGGCGACGGGGAGGCCAAGCGCGCGGTGGTGGAGGGGATCGACGCGCACTTCTTCGGGCCCCTGCGGGAAGGGCTTGCCGGCCGCAGGGATCTGCTGGTGGCGGTCACCGCGGACCACGCCACCGTGTGCGAGCTGGGTGCCCACGCGGACGACCCAGTCCCCCTGTTGGTCTGGGGCGCGGGTGTGGAGCCGGACGGCGCGGGGCCCTTCGGGGAGGCCTCGGCCGCCAGGGGAGGGCTGGGCCGGCTGCGTGGCGTGGAGGTGCTCCCGCTGTTGTTCCGGCTCGCGGGGGGCACCTAGACGGCGTCCGTCGGCCTCAGGGGTGCGCTTTTCGTGGAGACGCGCCCGGGCCTGCGACCCCCAAGCGCGCCGCAGCTTCCCGGTAACACCTGGGACTACCGGACCGTCCGTGTGCTGGTGCGCGCCGCCTTGTGGTTTCTGTTCGGCTTCCGCAGCGCCGGTCAGGAATTCTGCCCCCTGCGGGGGCCAGCCATCGTGGCCGCCAACCACCGGTCGTGGCTGGACCCCGTGGTGCTGGCCGCAGCGCTGCCGCGGCGCGCGGTGTTCCTGGGAGCGGAGGAGCTGCTGGGTCAGCGCCTGACGCCAGGATTCGTACCGTGGGATCCCCTCATCCGGATGATCGCTCCCTTCGTGCGCTGGTACGGGTTTATCCCTGTCCGCCGGACGGAGGTGGACCCCGTGGCGTACACCGGAGCGGGCTTCCGTGCAGCCCTGCAGGTCCTCGAGGCCGGGGCCCTGCTGGCCCTGTTCCCGGAGGGCGGCGTCAACCGCACCGACCAACCCCTGGCGCCGCTGCGCCGCGGGGTAGCCGCGCTGAGCCTGCGCGCAGGCGCGCCCGTGGTCCCCGCGTGGGTCTACGGTACCGACCGCGCCCTGCCCCTGGGCAGCGTGGTGCCACGGCCCCGCAAGGTCTCGGTGCGGTTTGGGACGCCCGTACCGCCACGCGGGGAGAGCGAGGACGCCCTTCTGGCCAGGATCCGCCACGCCCTGCTGGACCTCTACGCCGCGGGCCCGCCTTGAGGGGGGTCAACGGCGGAGGGCCGGTGTGCCGCATACAGGCCGAGTCCCGTAAACGCCAGTCCACCCACCACGTTGCCCGCCGTCACCGGAAGCTGGTTCCACAGCCACCAGTCCGCCACCGACACCGGGGCTCCGGCCAGCATGCCCGCGGGGATCACGAACAGGTTCACCACGGAGTGCTCGAATCCCTGGCCGAAGAAGGTGAGAATGGGTAGCCAGCTGGCCGCGATCTTCCCGCCGGTGCTCTGGGAGGTGAAGGAGAGGACCACCCCGAGGGTGACCATCCAGTTGCACAGGACGGCCTTGATGAAAGCGGCCCGCAGCCCCGCCCACCCCAGTTGCGCGTAACCCGCGGTCTTGGCCTCCGCCATCGCCGCGAGCTGTTGCGCCATGGGGGAACCGGATCCCACCGTGGCGGCGAACAGCAGCGCGTAGGTGACGGCTCCCAGCAGGTTGCCCAGGAACACCCAGCCCCAGTTGCGGCACAGGTCCGTCCATCGGGCCCGGCCTTCCAGCAGCGCTACGGGCACCAGGGCGAAGTTGCCCGTGACCAGTTCGAGGCCGAGCAGCACGATCATCACAAACCCCGCGGGGAAGACCAGGGCCCCTGCGAGGGGAATTCGCGTCTGGAGGGTCGCGGTGATCGCCAGGGTGGTGGCGAAGCCGAGCAGCGCGCCCGACAGGAAACCGCGGAGGACCAGCTCGCGGGGCCGTAGCTGCGCTTTGGCGGCCCCAGCCTCCACCATGTGCTGCACCACGGCGTCCGGCCTCACGTACGACATCTCAGGTTTCCTCCCACGCGACCACGATGACCCCATCCCGACCCTCCTGGATGGGGTACGTACGGAGGTGCAGCGAAGGGTCGGTCTCGCACCGGCCGGTGCGCAGGCAGAACCGGTAGCCGTGCTCCGGACAGATGATGTGGCTACCGTCCACGACGCCCCTGGCGAGAGGAGCCCCCGCGTGCGGACAGGCGTTCTGCACCGCGTACACCGCCCCCTCGCACCGGAACACCGCCACCTCTTGTCCATCCAGCCGCACGACGCGTGCTCCGTTCTCTGGAAGCTGGGCCAGCGGGACTGCCGGCTTTTCGAGGACCGCCTCGCGGGAGGCGGAAAAGCTCCTCGGGAGGGGCCCCAGCCGCGCACGCAGCTCTTCGAAGTTGCCGTACCGCAGGAGGGCCTCGAGGACCGGTTCCAGGGCGTCGCAGGGCACGTCCTCGAGGAGCCTGACCGCCGGGGTGGCATTGGGCCCGCTGCTGCCGGCTATGTACACGTCTACCGCCTCCACCACCTCGGTCCCGAGCCGGACCTTCTTGCCCACCAGCCCTACGTCCGCGGCGCCGTGGTTGCCGCAGCCTGCCGAACACCCGGACCAGTGGACGGTGACCGGTCGGGGGACGCGGTCCTGCAAGGCCCGGGCGAGGGCGAGGGCTCGCCTCTTCGTGTCGATGAGGGCCAGGTTGCAGTAGTCGGTGCCCGTGCAGCTCACCAGACCCCGCAGGACGGGCGGGGGGGAGGGCCGCAGCTCCCGCAGGAGGGATTCGTCCAGCAGGGCTGCGAGGCGCTCGTCCGGCACGTGGGGGAGGAGGACGTTCTGAGCCGTGGTGAACCGGACCTCGCCCGAGCCGTAGACCTCGCTCAGCCGTGCGAGCTCCTGGAGCTGCTCGGCCCGGATGCGGCCGACGGGTACCAGGAGGCCCACCGCGCAGAACCCGTCCTGCTTCTGCGGCGTGATCCCCAGGTGGTCTGAGTGCACGGGCTGTCGGGCGTCCCGTCCCGCGCGCGCCAGGGGGCGTCCCAGGTGCTCCTCCACCGCGGTCCGGAACCGCTCGAGCCCCCACGCGTCCAGCAGGAAGCTCAGCCGCGCCTTGCTGCGGGCCTCCCGTGGTCCGTGGTCCCGGAACACCGCGACGATGGCGGCGCACACCTCCGGCGCCTCTTCGGGGCGCACGAAGGCATCCAGCGGCGAGGCGACCCGGTATCCGCCCGATCCCATCTTCCCGCCCACGAGGATGTTGAACCCGACCTCCCGGTCGCGGACGGCGGGGACCAGCGCCAGGTCCTGGGTCTCCGCGTGCGTGCAGTTCTCCACGCAGCCTGTGATGGTGACGTTGAACTTGCGGGGCAGGTTCGTGTACGACCGGTTGCCTAACACCTCTTCCGTAAAGGCCTTCACCACGGGCGAGGCGTCCAACAGCTCCGTGCGCACCAGCCCGGCCAGCGGGCACCCCACTACGTTCCGGACGTTGTCCATACCCGTCTGCAGGGTGGTGAGTCCCACCCGCTGCAGCTGCGCCAGGATCTCGGGGACCTGCTCGATGCGGATCCACCGGAGCTGGACCTGCTGGCGCGTGGTGATGTCCGCGATTCCGCGGCCCCTCTGCTGGCTGAGGGTGGCGAGTTCCCGTACCTGAGCCGCGGTGGCGATCCCGTTCGGGATGCGGACCCGCAGCATGAAGTAGCCGGGTTCCCCTTCGCTCTGACGGCGCAGGAAGACGCCCCACCACTTCAGCCGCTCCACGTCGTCCTTGGGGATCGCCTCCCATCCCAGCCGTGCGTACCGGGGCATGTCGACGTCCAAGCCGTCGCGGGCGGTCTTGAGGGTTTCGATGGCGTTGGCCACGCCCTTCCCAGCCATGATGGCCCCTCCGTGGGTTGGAGTTGTTCGGGAACGACGGGGTTCGCGCGGCTGCGGGGCCGCACGGCTGGCGTCGGGGCCCTCTTGACGGCTGACCGGCCGCTCGCTAGAGTATGCGCCAAGGAACCGTAGCCATGCAGCGTCGACTCACACGTCAGGTTTCGTTCTCTCGCCCCCGGCAGTGCATCTGTCCTGGGCGGGGGGTAGCCCTGGCCTAGCCGGGCCCGGGCTCCTTCCGCGGCTTCCGGTTTTTCCCTAGCTGTCGTTCCAAGACGAACGTCGCGCCGTGTTGCGCGTGCGCACGGGAGGTGTGCCGTGGTCGCACCCCACGGGGGTCGTCTGGTACAGCGCGTGGCGGAAGGCACTCAGGCCGCGTCCCTGCGGTCGGAGGCTCCGCGGCTGCCTGTGGTGGAGGCCAGTCCCAGGGAGGCTGCGGACGTGGTCCTGCTGGCCACGGGAGCCTACAGCCCGCTGGAAGGGTTCATGGACCGGGAGACGTACCGCTCGGTGCTACACACCTTGCATCTGCCCGGCGGGCTCCCGTGGACCCTTCCCATCACCCTGTCCGTGCCCGCGGACCAGGCGCGCAGGCTCGGACGCGGGAGCCGCGTGTGCGTGCGCGCTCCCGGCCTGCTGGCGCTAGTGGAGGTGGAGGAGGTGTACCGCCGGGATCTGGAGGAGGAGGCCCAGGCGGTGTTCGGGACCACCGATCGCGCGCATCCGGGCGTGGCGCGCCTGCTGGGCGAATCGCCCTGGACGGTAGCGGGCCCGGTGTGGCTGGTAGAACGCCCCCGCGGGCGGTTCGCGGATCGAGAGCTGGATCCCGCGCAGACCCGGGAACGGTTCCAGCGGGCCGGCTGGCGCACGGTCACCGCTTTCCAGACCCGCAACCCCATCCACCGCGCCCACGAGTACCTCCACAAGTGTGCCCTGGAGACCACGGACGGGTTGTTCCTCCACCCGCTGGTGGGCGAGACGAAGGACGACGACGTGCCCGCGGAGGTGCGGATGCGGTCGTACGAGGTGCTGCTGGAGCTGTACTACCCACGGGATCGCGTGGTGTTGGCCGCGTTCCCGGCCGCCATGCGGTACGCGGGCCCCCGGGAGGCGGTGTTCCACGCCCTCGTCCGGAAGAACTACGGCTGCACCCACATCCTCATCGGGCGCGACCACGCGGGGGTCGGGGGGTTCTACGAGCCGTATGCCGCCCACCGGATCTTCGATCGGTTCGACCCGAGCCGGCTCGGCATCACGCCGGTGTTCTTCGGGGAGGCGTTCTACTGCCGCCGGTGCGACTCCATGGCCACGGATCGCAGCTGCCCGCACCCGCCGGACGTCCGGGTGAACCCGAGCGGCACGTGGGTGCGGCGGCTGCTCCGGTCCGGCCAGCTGCCGCCGCCGCAGGTGATGCGGCCGGAGGTGGCGCAGGTGCTGCGGGACCACTTCTCCCGCGGGTCCCGCGAGCTAACGGAGCAGGCGGGCTGAGGGAGGGAGAACCATGGCGCAGGTCCAGACCGTATCCCAGCCCACGTGGGAGGTCGTGCTCAAGCGCAACTCCATCGAGCGGCTCAAGCAGGAAAAGTTCCCCCTCGACATCGTGCACGAGCTACCGAGCCTGATCGCGCGCGGCTACGAGGCCATCCCGGAGGAGGACATCGTCCGGCTGAACTGGTGGGGTCTCACCCACGACAAGCCGAAGGTGGGGACCTTCATGGTTCGCATCAAGGTCCCCGGCGGGCGCATCACGCCGGCGCAGCTCGTGGGGGTGGGCGAGATCGCCC
>JBKBVM010000104.1:0-6124 GCA_046289555.1 bacterium | reverse complement strand
CGGGCAGGGATCCGGCGGCTGTACACCCACCAGGCCCAGGCCCTGGATCACGTGCGGGCAGGCCGGTCCGTGGTGGTGACGACCCGGACCGCCAGCGGGAAGACCCTTTGCTACAACCTGCCCGTGCTGGAGACCCTCCTTCAGGACCCTCGGGCCTGTGCTCTCTACGTGTTCCCCACGAAGGCCCTGGCCCAGGACCAGCTGGACACGCTGCGGGCGATGGACCTCCCGGTGCGCTGCGACGTGTACGACGGGGACACCCCACCCTCCGAGCGGGCCCGGATCCGGGAACAGGCGCAGGTGGTCCTGACCAACCCGGACATGCTGCACGTGGGCATCCTGCCTCAGCACGGCCGCTGGGTGCGGCTGTTCCGAGGGTTGCGATACGTGGTCTTGGACGATCTGCACGTGTACCGGGGGGTGTTCGGGAGCCACGTGGCCGGCGTGCTGCGGCGGCTGCGGCGCTTGTGCCGCGCGTACGGGGCGGAACCTCGCTTCGTGTGCACTTCCGCGACCCTGGCGAACCCCGGGGAGTTTGCGGAGCGGATCCTGGGCCTTCCCGTGCAGGTGGTGGACGACGACGGAGCCCCTCAAGGGGCCCGGTGGTTCGTCCTGTGGAATCCTCCTCCGCTCCGTGGGGGCGGACGCCGCAGCCCCTACCGGGACGCCAGCTGGCTGCTGCGGTGGCTGACCTCGCACGGGGTTCGCACCATCGTGTTCACCAAAGCAAGAAAGGTCACGGAGCTCGTGTACCGGTACGCGGTAACGGCTTCGCCGGAGCTGGCAGGACGCCTTCGCGCCTACCGGGCCGGTTACCTTCCGGAGGAGCGCCGGGAGATCGAGCGGGCGCTGTTCTCCGGGGAGTTACTGGGGGTGGTGTCGACCAGCGCGCTGGAGCTGGGCATCGACGTGGGCGGTCTGGACGCCGCGGTGCTGGTGGGCTACCCGGGAACCGTGGCCAGCACGTGGCAGCGGGCCGGCCGCGCGGGGCGGTCGGGGGAGGACTCCCTCGCGGTGCTGATGGCCCTGGAGGACGCCCTGGACCAGTACCTCATGCGGCACCCGGCGTACCTGTTCGAGCGGCCGGTGGAGGCGGCGGCTCTGGACCCGTCCAACCCCTACGTGCTCACTTCCCAGCTGCGGTGCGCGGCCGCGGAGCTACCGCTGCGGGAGGAGGACTTCCCGCTGTTCGGGGAGCCGTCGCGGGTGGTGATGCAGGTGCTTGCGGAGGCGGGCGAACTGGTCCCCGACCGGGGCCGGTGGGCGTGGCGGGGGGCCCGCTACCCCGCTTCCCAGGTGGGCATCCGGGCTGCAGGGGAGTCTCCGTACACCATCGTGGACGAGGAGCGCGGGATACTGGGGACCGTGGACGAAGCTCGCGCGCTGGAACAGGTGCACCCGGGGGCAGTCTACCTGCACCAGGGCGAGACCTACGTGGTGCGGCAGCTGGACCTGGAGGGCAGGGTGGCGAGGGTGCGGCGCCAGGACGTGGACTACTACACGGAGGCACGCACCGTGACCGACCTCGAGATCCGCCACGTGCGGGCCCGCCGGTCCTTGGGTCCTGCAAAGGCCTACCTGGCGGAGGTGGAGGTCACCACGCAGGTGGTGGGGTACGCGCGCAAGCACCTGACGCGGGACCTGGTCCTCAGCGTGGAGCCCCTGGTCCTGCCCGCACAGACCCTGGTCACGGTGGCCGTGAGCTACGAGCTGCCCCCTGAGGTGGCCGCCACCGTGGGGCAGGAGGTGCTCCCGGGCGCCATCCACGCGGCCGAGCATGCCGCCATCGGCGTACTCCCCCTGTTCGCCATGTGCGACCGTTGGGACGTGGGCGGGGTCTCCTACCCGTTGCACCCGCAGACCGGACGGCCGTCGGTGTTCGTGTACGACGGGTACCCCGGGGGCGTGGGCATCGCAGAGCGCGCCTTCCAGGTCCTGGAGGAGTGGCTCGGCGCCACCTGGGAAGCGGTGCGGACCTGCCCATGCGAGGGGGGCTGCCCCTCGTGCGTACAGTCCCCCAAGTGCGGCAACGGCAACCAGCCTCTGGACAAAAACGGCGCGGTCCGGTTGCTGGCGTCCCTGCTGGGCCTGCCTGCGGAGCGGGCGGCCGCAACCCGGCCGCGCCGGAGGGAGTAGGCGGTTTGCCGGCCGAGAACCAGGGTGAGCAGGCTCGGGAAGCGACGGGGGTGTTGTACCTGGTGGCCACCCCCATCGGGAACCTGGAGGACGTAACGCTGCGGGCCCTGCGGGTGCTCCGGGAGGTGGACCTCATCGCCGCCGAAGACACGCGGCACGTGCGGAAGCTGCTGGACCGCTACGGCATCCGGCAGCACGTGGTGAGCTACCACGAGCACAACGAGCGGGTGCGCACCCCGCAGCTGCTGGCAGCCCTGCGTTCCGGCCGATCCGTGGCGTTGGTGAGCGACGCGGGCACACCGGTCCTGTCGGACCCCGGCTACCGGCTGGTACGGGCGTGCGTGGAGGCCTCCGTCCCGGTGGTGCCGGTTCCCGGGCCCAGCGCGGTGACCGCGGCCCTGGTGGCCTCCGGCCTGCCCGCAGACCGGTTTCTGTTCCTGGGCTTCCCGCCGCGCCGGCGGTCGGCCCGGCGCCGGTTCCTGGAAGAGGTGAAGGACCAGCCGGCCACCCTGGTCCTGTTCGAGTCGCCCCACAGGCTGGCCGACTGCTTACAGGACCTTGTGGAGGTACTGGGCGACCGGCGGGTGGCGGTGTGTCGGGAGCTCACTAAGGTGCACGAGGAAGTCCGGCGGGGTAGTGCGAGCGAGCTGGTCCGCTGGGCGAGGGGCGGGCAGGTCAAAGGGGAGGTCACCCTCGTGGTGGAGGGCGCGGTCCCTGAGCCAGAAGCCCGTGCCCTGGGACGCGGCATCCGTCACGCGGCCCCGTCCGCACGGAAGGGATCGAGGGAAGTGGCCGCTAAGCGTTTGTTCGTGTACGGGACCCTGCAAGACCCGGAGCTGGTACGGTCACTGACGGGGCGCACGTTTCCGTCCCGGCCTGCACGGCTGCCGGGCTGGGTGCTGGTCCCCGCGGAGCGGTCCGCCTCCGGTTATCCGGAGGTGGAGCCTCATCCGGGCGGTTGGGTGGAGGGCCTGCTGCTGGAGGGGCTGGACGAGTCTGCGCTGCGCTCGCTGGACGCCTACGAGGAGGGGTACGTGCGGCGCACAGTTGAGGTGCAGCTGGACCGTGGCCTTGTGGAAGCAGAGGTGTATGTGCCGATCCGCGGGGGGTGACCGGGTGAACTGGCTCCGCCGCTGGATCCACGGTGCCAGCCGGCCCCTGGGGGTAGCATGGCGGGCCCGCGACCCGGTGGAGGCTCAGGTGGTGGCGGCGGTGCTGGCGAAGTTCCTGGAAGCTCCACCGGAGCCGTAAGGCGGGTTGGAGGAAGCCAGCCCCGGCTCCGCGAAAACTGCCCCTCGCAGACCGCGGGGGAGGTCTCCCATGATCTGGAACCCTGAAGCGGAGACGATGCCGCGCAGCCAGCTGGAACGGCTGCAGCTGGAGCGGCTGCAGGCGGTGGTCCGGTACGTCTACGAGCGGGTGGAGCCCTACCGGCGGCGCATGCAGGAGGCCGGGGTGTCCCCCGACGACGTCCGCCACCTGCAGGACGTGGTGAAGCTCCCCTTCACCACCAAGCAGGACTTCCGCGACCACTACCCCTTCGGCCTGTTCGCGGTCCCCCGCGACCAGGTCGTCCGTATCCACGCGTCCTCCGGGACGACCGGTAAGCCCACGGTGGTGGGCTACACCCGCCGGGATCTGGAGGTGTGGGCGGAGGTGTGCGCGCGGTGTCTCGCAGCGGCCGGGGCGCAGCCCGGGGACGTGTTCCAGAACGCGTACGGCTACGGGCTGTTCACGGGCGGGCTGGGGATGCACGCGGGCGCGGAGCTCATGGGGCTGGTGGTGATCCCGGCCTCCGGGGGGAACACGGAGCGGCAGGTCCTCCTCCTGCAGGACTTCGGCGCCAGGGTGCTGGCGTGCACCCCGTCCTACGCCCTGACCTTGGCGGAGGCGCTCCTGGACCGCGGGGTTCAGCCCGGGCAACTGCCCCTGCGGTACGGTGTGCTGGGCGCGGAGCCATGGACGGACGCCATGCGCAAGCAGATCGAGGAAAAGCTGGGGATCGCCGCGGTCAACATCTACGGGCTCAGCGAGGTCATCGGGCCGGGGGTGTCCAACGAGTGCGTGGAGGAGCGGAACGGCTCCCACGTGTTCGAAGACCACTTCCTGGTGGAGGTGGTGGACCCACAGACCGGCGAACCGCTGCCGTACGGGCGCGAGGGGGAACTGGTGTTCACCACCCTCACGAAGGAAGCCCTTCCGGTGGTGCGCTACCGCACCGGGGACATCGCGTCCCTGAACCCCGAACCCTGCCGGTGCGGCCGCACCTTCGTCCGGATGTCCCGGGTCCTGGGGCGGACCGACGACATGCTGGTCGTACGCGGGATCAACGTGTATCCGTCTCAGGTGGAGGCGGCGCTGGTGGGGATCCCGCAGCTGAGCCCCCACTACCAGATCGTGGTCACGCGGGAGCGGACGCTGGACGAGCTGGAGGTGCGGATCGAGGTGGATCCCTCGTTCCACCAGAGCCTGCGGACCGCAGACCCTCATCCCCCGGAGCTGGAAAGCCTGCGCCGGCGCGCGGAGCAGGCGCTGTACGGGGTGCTGAACCTGCACGTGAAGGTCACGCTGGCAGCACCCGGTAGCCTGCCGCGCAGCGAGGGCGGCAAGCTGCGGCGGGTGGTGGACCAGCGGAAGCTGTGAGGGAGCCTGCGGTCCCCCCGGAGCTGGTGGAACGGTTCGGCGCCGACCCCTTCGGCCGGCTGCTGGGGGTGCGGCTGGAGGAGGTGCGTCCGGGCTATGCCCGGGTGAGCCTCGAGCTGCGGCCCGAGCACCGGAACTTCCACGGGGTCGTGCACGGCGGTCTGGTGTTCTCCCTGGCGGACTGCGCCTTCGCCGCGGCCAGCAACAGCCACAACCAGCGGGCAGTGGCCATCTCCGCCACCATCCACTTCCTGCGGGCGCCCGCCCCGGGGCGGCTGGAGGCGGAGTGCGCGGAGGAGCACCGCAGCCGCAGCCTGGGCTCCTACCGGGTGGGGGTTCGGGACGGGGACGGCAGGCTCGTCGCCACCATGCAGGCGCTCGTGTACCGGGGGGAGGAGCCGGTGGTCGCCGTCCCACCATGAGAGCTGGCGCTCTCGCGGGGCCGCGCAGTGCCCTGCGGCCCCTCCGGCACCGCGACTTCCGGCTCCTGTGGACGGGGTTGCTGGTCTCCAACACCGGCACGTGGATGCAGTTCGTGGCGGTAGGCTACCTGGTGGACCGGCTGACCCTGTCGCCCTTCTACCTGGGCGTCCTCGCGCTGGCCCAGGCTGTGCCCCGCTTCGTGTTCGCGCCCCTGGGGGGCGCGCTGGCGGACCGGTGGAACCGGAAGGCCCTCCTGTTCTGGACCAACGCGTGGCTGGCTTGTAGCGCCGGGGTGCTCGTGGTGCTGACCGTCACCGGATGGGTGCGGGTCTGGCACGTGATCCTCCTGGCCGGGTTGAACTCCGCCCTGCAGTCCTTCGACATGCCCGCGCGACACTCGTGGATCCCCAGCCTCGTGGAACCCGACGAGGTGCTGCAGGCGGTGACCCTCAACTCCGTGGCCTTCAACGGGGCGGGGATCGTGGGGCCCTCCCTGGCCGGGGTGGTGATCGCGGTCGGGGGGGAGGGGGCGTGCTTCCTCCTCAACGCCCTCTCCTACGCGGGGGTCCTGCTGGCGCTGCATCGTATGGGCGCTGCTCCCCCACCCGGATCGGGTGGAGCTCCCGTGCTGGACGAAATCCGGGAGGCGGTGCGGGTGGTGCGCACGAACCGCACGGTAGCTACGGTGCTGGCCGCGGTGGCCGCCCTGAACTTCCTGGGGCGGCCCTACTTCCGCCTCATGCCCGCGGTCGCGCGGGAGGTGCTGCACACCGACGCGGTGGGCCTCGGCCTGCTGCAAGCCGCTCCCGGCGTGGGGACGCTGCTGGCACCCTGGTACGTCAGTGCGTCCCAGCGGGGCGGTGAAGGGCGCCTGCTCCAGAGGTCGACCCTGGCACTAGGAGCGTGCGTGGTGCTGTTCGCC
>JBKBVM010000103.1:0-6236 GCA_046289555.1 bacterium | reverse complement strand
CAACGGCGTGCGCACCGGCTACGTGTACATGCGCCGGGAGTTCTACCAGGCCCGCCGACAGCTGGAGAGGGCCATCGCGCAGGCGTACGATCGGGGCTACCTGGGACAGGGGATCCTCGGCACGGACTTCTCCCTGGACGTCTACGTGCACCCCGGGGCGGGTGCCTACATCGCCGGAGAGGAGACCGCCCTGCTGGAGTCCCTGGAGGGCAAGCGGGCCATGCCCCGGCTGAAGCCCCCGTACTTCCCCGCGGTCATGGGCCTGTACAACCAGCCCACCGTGCTGAACAACGTAGAGACGCTGTGTTGCGTACCGTGGATCGTCCGGGAGGGCCCGGAGTGGTGGCTGGAGCAGGGGCCCCCGCAGCTGTACTCGGTGAGCGGACACGTGAACACGCCACAGGTGGTCGAGGCACCCCTGGGGACTACGGCCCGGGAACTGATCGAGCGGGCCGGGGGAACTCGGGGCGGCCGGCAGGTGAAGGCCTTCTACCCGGGTGGCACGTCCAGCCGGCCCCTTTCCGCCCGGCACCTGGACGTACCGCTGCGCCATGAGGAGCTGGCGAAGCTGGGATCCATGCTGGGTTCCGCGGCCGTCATCGTCATGGACGAGACCACGGACATGGTGAAGGTCATCGCGCGGGTGTGCGAGTTCTACCGGGAGGAGTCCTGCGGGAAGTGCACCCCCTGCCGCGAGGGGACGGTGTGGGTCACGCAGATCCTCGATCGGATCCTGCACGGCCGGGGTCGGCCCGAGGACCTGGATCTCCTGGCGAGCCTGGCCCGTAACATGACCGGCACGTGCTTCTGTCCGCTGGGGGAGAGCGTGCCCCCGAGCCTTCGGGCGGGGCTGGAGGACTTCCGGGACGAGTTCGAGGCGTACATCCGGGCGGCCCGGGAGGCGGTTCAGATGCCTGTGCGGCTGCACCTGGGCGCGCCCGCGCCGGGAGGGTAGCGAGGTGTCCAGGGACCCATGAGTACGGTGACCCTCACCATCGACGGTCGGCAGGTAACGGTCCCCAAAGGGACCACCGTGTACCACGCCGCCCGGCAGCTGGGGATCGAGATCCCGGTGTTCTGCTACCACGACCGGATGCCGCCCCTTGGTGCGTGTCGCATGTGCTTCGTCCAGGTGGAGAAGATGCCGCGGCTGCAGACCTCCTGCACCCTGGAGGCGCAGGAGGGGATGGTGGTGTGGACGGAGAGCGCCGACGTGGTGGAGGCCCGCCGGGCCATCCTGGAGTTCCTCCTCATCAACCACCCCCTGGACTGCCCCATCTGCGACAAGGGGGGGGAGTGTCCCCTGCAGGACAACACCTTCAAGTACGGGCCCGGCGCCTCACGCTTCGTGGAGCCCAAGCGGCACTTCCCCAAGGCATTACGCCTGAGCCCGGTGCTCACCCTGGACCGGGAGCGGTGCATCCTGTGCTGGCGGTGCACTCGGTTCGGAGAGGTGGTGGCGGGGGATCACGCCCTGAAGGGCTACGACCGAGGCTACCGCACCCACATCGACACGCCGCCGGTAACCTTGGAGCGGCCCAGCAAGTTCATCGGGAACACCATCGCCATCTGCCCCGTGGGCGCGCTGACCAGCGCTGTCTACCGGTTCCGGGCCCGTCCCTGGGACAACCGGCCTACGCCCGGCGTGTGCACCCACTGCGGGGTGGGCTGCGCGACCTGGGTGGACGCCCGGGGCGGTGAGGTGGTACGGGTCCGGGCCCGGGAGAAGCCCGAGGTGAACGACATCTGGCTGTGTGACCTGGGCTTTTTCGGGTACGACTACACCAACCACCCCGACCGCCTGAAGGCCCCGCATGTGCGCGAGGGCGACGTCCTGCGCGAGGCCACCTGGGACGAAGCCCTGGAGCGGGTAGCCCGGGCCCTGGAGCGGGCTGCGCCCCGCGTGGGAGCCCTGGGCGGGGAACGCCTCACCGTGGAGGAGGCCTACCTTTTGGGTAGGTTGTTCCGGGCCCTGGGCTCCAACCACCTGGACGCGCGGGCCGACTCCCGTTTTGCGCCCTCTGCGCGGGACTGGGCCTGGGGTGCCGGACCCTTCGAGGCGCTGGATACGGCCCCGGGAGTTTTCCTGGTAGGCTGCGACCTCACCGAGGAGTACCCGGTCCTGTGGCTCCGGCTGAAGCGCGCGCTGGATCGAGGGGCCGTGGGGCTGGCGGTGGCCCCCAAGCGGCTAGAGGTAGACGGCTACTTGCGCTGCGCGGTGGTGCACGGATACGGCGGGGAGGCGGACGTCCTGTATGCCGTGGCGCGGCTGGTGGCCGAGCGTAAGGGATCCGTGCCCGGCTTCCTCCGGGAGGTGGACGTGGACGCCGGCTGCCGGCGTGCGGGGGTCCCCCGGGAGGCCGCGGAGCATCTGGCGCAGTGCCTTGTCGCGGCCGGGCCGGTGCTGTTCGCCGTGGGCCGGCTGTCGTGGGACGGACCCGAGCCCGAGCGGACCCTGGCGGCAGTGCAGACCCTCCGGGCGGTCTGCGGCGGGGACCTGTGGCTGCTGCGCGGGAAGGGAAACGCGGTGGGTGCTGTGCTGGCGGGCCTGGCTCCCGACACCTTGCCGGGACTGGTTCCCCTGGATGACCCCGAGGTGAGGGAGCGGCTGCGGCGCCTGTGGGGGTTTGACCCGCCGCAGGCGCCGGGCCTGGCGACTCCCGCCATGCTGGAGGCTGCGGCGGCCGGTGAGCTGCGG
Source organism: bacterium (assembly GCA_046289555.1). Lineage (GTDB taxonomy): Bacteria > Sysuimicrobiota > Sysuimicrobiia > Sysuimicrobiales > Sysuimicrobiaceae > Tepidifontimicrobium. Next base: position 3,538 of record JBKBVM010000103.1, on the reverse strand, counting down.
GTGCTGTACGTGGCGGGCGCGGACCCCGCTCAGGACTTCCCCGACGGGTCGCTGTGGCAGCGGGCGCGGGCGGGATTGGAGTTGCTGGTGGTGACGGAGCTGTTCTGGACAGAGACCGCGCGGCAGGCGGACGTGGTGCTGCCCGCCCTGAGCAGCTTCGAGCGGCCGGGGACGGTGGTCAACCTGGAAGGCCGGCCCCAACGGGTCGCGCCGAGCCGCATGGGTCCTCCAGGCGCCCGCGCGGACGGCGAGATCCTGCAGCTGCTGGGCGAGCGGCTGGGGCGTCCGTTGGACTACGGGTCGGTGGAGGCCGTCTGGGAGGAGCTGCGTCGCGCGGCCCCGGGTTTGGAGTTGGATCGGCCGTACCCGTTCAACCGCCCGCAGCCCGAGGTGGATGTCCGCCCCGCCCGGCCTCTCGAAGCCGAGGAGGGCCTGGTAGTGGTCCCGGCCTCCCCCCTGTTCCGGAAGGGTGAGATGAGCGCCCGGTGTCGGGGACTTCCCGACCTTGCGGGGAGTCCCGTGGTGGGCGTGCACGCCCAGGACGCGGCAGCGCTGGGTCTCGTGGACGGCGCGGAGGTGGAGGTGGACGTGGGGACCGCGTCCACCCGCGTGCGCGTCGCGGTCACCGACGCGGTCCTGCCCGGCCACCTCCTGGTGCCCGTGGGCTTCCCCGAGTTCCCCCGCGCCCGGTGGGCCGCTTCCGGGCGGCTGCTGCGGGCTCGCATTCGCGTGCTGGAACCCGCGGGGAGGGAGTCGCGGTGACCACGGTGGCGGTGGAGGCGCTGGTGAAAAGCGCGGTGCTGCTGGGGGTCCTGCTCACCGCCACCGCCTACGAGGTGCTGCTGGAACGCAAGCTCCTTGGCCGCTTCCAGGTCCGGTACGGGCCGAATCGGGTTGGCCCGTGGGGCCTGCTGCAGCCCCTGGCGGACGGGATCAAGCTCCTCACCAAGGAGGACTTCGCGCCCGCGGGCGCCGACCGCGTGGTGTACGTGGCGGCCCCCGTGCTGCTGATGACCACCGCGCTGTTTGTCTACGCGGTGATCCCCTTCGGGCCCGAGGTGGAGCTGTTCGGTCGGCGGGTAACCCTGTACCTGGCGGACGTCAACACCGCGCTGCTGCTGGTGCTGGGCGCCTCCTCCGTCGGGGTCTACGGCCTCATCCTGGGGGGCTGGTCCTCCAACAGCAAGTACTCCCTGCTGGGCGGGCTGCGCAGCAGCGCCCAGGTCATCAGCTACGAGCTGAGCCTGGCCCTGGCGGTGCTGGCGGTGGTGCTGGAGGCTGGCAGCCTGAGCCTCGTCCGGATCGTGCAGGCCCAGGAGTCGGGGTGGTTCGTGGTGCGCCAGCCTGTGGCCTTCGCGGTGTTCTTCCTGTCCGCGCTGGCGGAGACCAACCGCGCCCCCTTCGACCTCCCGGAGGCGGAGCAGGAGCTGGTGGCGGGTTACCAGACGGAGTACGGCGGGTTCAAGTTCGTGATGTTCTACATCGCGGAGTACGTGGCCATGATCACCCAGGGAGCCCTGGCGGCCACCCTGTTCCTCGGGGGCTGGCACGGACCGGTGCTGCCGCCGGTGGTCTGGTTCGGGCTGAAGGTCCTGGCCTTCGTGGTGGTGCTCATCTGGATCCGCGCCACCGTGCCCCGGGTACGCTATGATCAGTTGATGGGCCTCGGCTGGAAGGTCCTCATCCCGGTGGCGCTCGCAAACCTCCTGGTGAGCGCCGTCCTCCTCCTTTAGGCGGGACCGTGGGAGGCGCGGTGCGGAACCGCAACGGCTGGCAGCGTGTGGTGGTGGAGGGCGCCGCCATCCTGAAGGGGATGGCCGTGACCCTCCGTCACCTGTTCCGTCCCCCGGTCACGGTGCAGTACCCGGAGGAGCGGCCCCGGATCGCGGGCCGCTTCAAGGGGCGGCACTGGTTGACCCTGTACGCGGACGGAACAGAGCGGTGCGTGGGCTGCGAGCTGTGCGTGATCGTGTGCCCCTCGCAGGCCATCTACGTGAAGGCGGCAGAGAACACCCCCGAGCGCCGGGTGAGCCGGGGCGAGCGGTACGCGGAGGAGTTCCAGATCAACATGCTCCGCTGTATCTTCTGCGGATTCTGTGAGGAGGCGTGCCCCACGGGGGCCATCGTTCTGGGACGGGACTTCGAGCTGGCAGACTACCGGCGGGAGGCCCTCATCTACACCAAGTCCATGCTCCAGGAACCCTACCCGGGGGCCTCCGGCCGCGACCCCGACCGGGAGGTGTAGGTGCGGTGGAGGTCCTGCTGTTCGCGGTGAGCGCGGCGCTGAGCGTGGCCGGCGCCGTCGGGGTGGTGGCCGCCCGCCAGCCCGTGCACAGCGCCTTGAGCCTGCTGTTGGTGCTGGGCTCCCTGGCAGTGCTGTACCTGACCCTGGCCGCGGAGTTCCTGGCTGTCTTGCAGATCATCGTGTACGCGGGCGCCATTGTGGTCCTGTTCCTGTTCGTGATCATGTTGCTGCACGCCCGGACTCCGGAGTCCAGGCCGTCCCCGGTGGGGGGGCAGTGGAGCCTTGCGGTGCCCCTGGGCGCGGCCCTGTGGGCGGGTCTGAGCTACGCGGTCCTGCGGCTGCCCGAGGGGGCGCGAGGATTGCCGCCGGAGTTCGGCAGCACGGAGGCGGTGGGCCGGGAGCTGTTCAGCCGGTTTCTGCTGCCGTTCGAGGTGGCGTCGCTGCTGCTCCTGGTGGGGATCGTGGCCGCGGTGGTGTTGGGCAGTAGCCCCGCGCCGCCGTCGGCGCCCCCGCGGTCCGCTCCCGGGCGGGAGGAGCCATGACGGTCCCGGCTGCTGCCTACCTCCTGTTGAGCGCCACCCTGTTCACCCTGGGTACGGTGGGGGTCTTGGTCCGCCGCACCGCTCTGATCCTGTTCATGTCCATCGAGCTCATGCTGAACGCGGTGAACCTGGCCTTCGTCACCCTGGCCCGCGTCCACGCCAACCTAGACGGGCAGCTGGCGGTGTTCTTCGTGTTGGTGGTAGCCGCGGTGGAGGTGGTGGTCGGCTTGAGTATCCTGGTCCACATCTTCCGCAGCCGTGACACCGTGGACGTGGACGAGGTGGACCTGCTGCGGGGTTAGCCGGATGGACGCGCGGATCGTTCCTTGGATCGTGGCCCTGCCCCTGGCAGGGGCACTAGTGAATGGTCTGGTGGGCGGTCGCCTGGGCCGGCGAGGGACCTCCCTGGTGGCGTGCCTGGCGGTCCTGGGGGCGTTTCTCCTGAGCGTGGCGGCCACCCAGGCCCTGGTGGCTTCCCCCAGGCACGCGGCGCAGGTGGTCCGCCTGTTCGAGTGGATCGCGGTCGCCGACTTCCGGATCTCCGTGGCCTTCCAGTGGGACCCGCTGTCCGCTCTACTGGCTCTGGTGGTCACCGTGGTGGGGTTTCTGATCCACGTCTACTCCGTGGGCTACATGGCGGAGGACCCCGACTACAGCCGGTACTTCACGTACCTGAACCTGTTCGTGGCCTCCATGTTGGTGCTGGTCCTGGGGGCGAACCTGCTGGTGCTGTTCGTGGGCTGGGAGCTGG
>JBKBVM010000102.1:0-6275 GCA_046289555.1 bacterium | reverse complement strand
AGATGTCGATGAAGATGGGCGAGCCCACCACCCGGATCTTCAGGTTCTGCAGGTCCGCGGGCCTGCGCACCGGCCGCACGGAGTTGGTGAGCTGGCGGAAGCCGTTCTCGCCCCAGGCGAGGGGGATGACCCCTTTGGACTCGATGATCTGGAACAGCCGCTTGCCCACCTCGCTCTGCTGGACCGCGTCCAGGGCCCGGTACGCCTTATCCCCCGGGAACAGGAAGGGCAGGGAGAACAGGTTCAGCTCCTTCACCTGAGGAGACCAGTTGATGGTGGACCCGATGGCGAAGTCCGCCACCCCCTGGACCAGGAGGAGGAACTCCGTGGTCTGCCGGCCCGCGAACAGCTGTCCGGCGAAGTAGGGCTTGACGTTGATCCGACCCTGGGTGCGCTCCCGGACCAGCTCCGAAAAGCGGGTGGCCGCTTCCCCCCAGGGGCCCGCGGGGCCCACCACAAGGCTCATCTTGAACTCCGGCTTGTACTGCCCCGGGGCTGCGGCGGCCAGCAGCCCCACAGCCAGCAACGCAACAGCCAGAGCGGTCGGACGCCTCAAGGTTCTCACCCCCTCGCGGTTGTGGTTCGAAAGGAAGCCTTTTCCTTGATTCCTCGTCGGGACGCTTACCTCCTCCCGGTGTCTGACACCGCCGCCAGGGGCCGGTACACTGGGTGTGAAACCCCCAGGACAGGAGGGAAGCCGATGCGCAGGTGGGTCTACATGTTCTGGGAGGGCAACGCCCAGATGAGGGACCTGCTGGGCGGAAAAGGGGCGGGTCTTGCGGAGATGACCCGGATCGGGGTCCCCGTCCCCCCGGGTTTCACCGTCACCACGGAGGCGTGCCGGGAGTACTACCGCCTGGGCCGTCAGTTTCCCCCGGGGTTGTGGGGGGAGGTCCAGGATGCCCTCCGGGAGGTAGAGGCGCGCATGGGGCGGCGGTTCGGGGATCCGGACCAGCCGCTGCTGGTGTCCGTGCGCTCCGGGGCCAAGTTCAGCATGCCCGGCATGATGGACACCGTCCTGAACCTGGGCCTGAACGACCGGACGGTGGAGGGCTTGAGCCGCATGGCACAAGACCCGCGTTTCGCGTACGACGCCTACCGCCGCTTCCTCCAGATGTTCGGGCGGATCGTCCTCGGCGTACCGGGCGAGAAGTTCGAGGAGGTTCTCGAGGCCTACAAGCACCGGGACGGCCAGCGCCGGCAGGACACGGATCTGACCGCGGAGGAGCTGCGGGAGATCGCGGAGCGCTTCAAGGCCATCATCCGGGAACACACCGGCCAGGACTTCCCCCAGGACCCCTACGAGCAGCTGCGCCTGGCCATCGGCGCAGTGTTCGGGTCGTGGATGGGCCGGCGGGCGGTGGACTACCGGCGGGTCCACCGGATCCCCGACGACCTGGGTACCGCGGTGAACGTGCAGGCCATGGTTTTCGGCAACCTGGGCTGGGACTCCGCCACCGGGGTGGCTTTCACCCGGAACCCCGCCACGGGTGAGAAGCGGCTGTACGGGGAGTACCTGCCCAACGCGCAGGGAGAGGACGTGGTGGCCGGGATCCGCACGCCCAAGCCCCTGGACGAGCTGGCCCGAGAGATGCCGGAGGTGTACCGGGAGTTCGTGGAGGTGGCGGAGCGCTTGGAGCGCCACTACCGGGACGTGCAGGACGTGGAGTTCACCATCGAGCGCGGCAAGCTGTGGATGCTGCAGACCCGTGCCGGAAAGCGGACCGGGGCCGCCGCGGTGCGGATCGCTGTGGACATGGTCCGGGAGGGGTTGATCGACGAGCGCACCGCGGTGCTGCGGGTCGAGCCGGAGCTGCTCGCTCAGCTCCTGCACCCCACGGTAGATGAGCAGGCGCGCCGGCACGCGCACCGAAACGGCCAGTACCTCACCCGGGGCCTGCCCGCCTCTCCAGGGGCCGCCAGCGGCCGCATGGTCCTGGACCCGGATCGCGCGGAACAGCTGGCCGGCGCCGGCGAGCGAGTGGTCCTGGTCCGCAGCGAGACCACCCCCGAGGACTTCCACGGGATGGTGGCGTCCCGGGCCATCCTGACCGCCCGGGGGGGGATGACGTCCCACGCGGCGGTGGTGGCCCGCGGCATGGGCAAGCCGTGCGTGGTGGGGGCGGGGGAGCTGGTGGTGGACCCGCAGGCGCGCCGCGTGCAGGTCAACGGCCGGGTGCTGGAGGAAGGCACGTGGATCACCGTGGACGGCAGTACGGGGGAGGTGTTCGTGGGCGAGCTGCCCACCCGGGAGCCACAGCTGGCGGGCGAGTTCGCCGTCTTCATGGAGTGGGCGGATCGGTTCCGCAGGCTGGGGGTGCGGGCCAACGCGGACACGCCGAAGGACGCGCGCAGGGCGAGGGAGTTCGGGGCCGAGGGGATCGGCCTGTGTCGCACGGAGCACATGTTCTTCGAGGGTGACCGCATCTACACCATGCGGGAGATGATCGTGGCCACCAGCCCTGAGGAGCGGCGGGCGGCGCTGGCGAAGCTGGAGCCCCTGCAGCGGCAGGACTTTATCGAAATCTTCCGCGCCATGGACGGCTACCCGGTCACCATCCGGACCCTGGACCCGCCCCTGCACGAGTTCCTGCCCGCGGACGAGGAGGCCATTCAGGAGACCGCGCGGCGGATCGGGGTGAGCCCGGAGGTGCTGCGCCAGAAGGTGGCGCAGCTGCGGGAGTTCAACCCCATGATGGGCCTGCGGGGCTGCCGGCTGGGGATCCTCTACCCGGAGATCACCGAGATGCAGGCGCGTGCGATCTTCGAGGCCGCGGCGGCCTGCCAGGCGGAGGGCGTGCACGTGGAACCCGAGGTCATGATCCCCTTGGTGTCGGACGCAAACGAGCTCCGGCAGCAGGCGGAGATCGTGCGGCGGGTGGCGGAGGAAGTCCAGCAGCGCACCGGGCAGCGCGTCCCCTACAAGGTGGGGACCATGGTGGAAGTCCCGCGGGCGGCCCTCCTGGCGGACCGGGTGGCGGAGGTGGCGGAGTTCTTCAGCTTCGGCACCAACGACCTCACCCAGTTCACCTTCGGGATGAGCCGGGACGACGCCGGCCGGTTCCTGCCCCGCTACCTGGACACCAAGCTGCTGCCCGAGGATCCCTTCCAGGTGCTGGACACCGATGGGGTCGGGCAGCTGGTGAAGCTGGGCACCGAGCGCGGGCGCCGCACGCGCCCGGACCTCGTGGTAGGCATCTGCGGGGAGCACGGGGGAGAGCCGGCCAGCGTGAAGTTCTGCCACGCCGCGGGGCTGGACTACGTGTCCTGCTCGCCCTACCGGGTGCCTATCGCGCGCCTGGCCGCCGCGCAGGCGGCTTTGGGCGACCAGCTGCGGGACGTGTAAGTCCTTGGTCCGCCTGCCCTTGCCCCGTCCTCTCGCGGCGGGCGTGTTCGTGCGCCGGGTGAACCGCTTCGCCGCGGAGGTGCAGGTGGGGTCGGAGGTGTGGCCGGTGCACCTACCCAACTCCGGCCGCATGACCGAGTTGCTGATCCCGGGAGCTGCGGTGCGGGTCGCTGTTTCCCGGGAGGCTTCGGGGATCACCCGGGGAAGGCTACTGCTGGTCCGGCACGCGGGGCGGTGGGTTGGGGTGGACAGCCACCTACCGAACCGGCTGTGGGAGCTGGCCCTCCAGCAGGGAGGGCTGCCGCCGGTGGTGGGCGCGCGATCCTGGCAGCGGGAGGTTCGCTTGAACGGGGAGCGGGTGGACTTCTGCGTCCACACCCGGTCCGGTGAGTGGCTGGTGGAGACCAAGTCCTGTAACCGGGTGGACGCCGGGGTGGCCCTGTTCCCGGACGCGCCCACCGCCCGCGGCGCCCGACACCTGCACCTGCTGGCGGAGGTGGTCGGCAGGGGCGGGCGGGCGGCGGTGGTGTGGTTCGTGCAGCGCGACGACGCCCGTTGTCTGCAGGTGGACTGGCAGGCGGACCGGGAGTTTGCGGAGTGGGCTCACCGGGCGCGCCGTCGGGGGGTTAGGTTGGTGGCGTACAGGTGTGCGGTATCGGTAGCCGCGGTCACGGTCCTAGCGCGGGTCCCCGTGCTGACCGCAAGACGGCACGGGAGTTGCTGAAGGTGCGACTTCGGTATGGATCGTTCCGCCCTGCACGGTAGCAAGCCGCGGGTCCCAAGGGACCGCAGCCGGCTGCTGCTGGAAATCGTCCGAGTGCTCCACGAGGGCGTCGTGGACGCCTCCTCGCTGCCGCAGCGGCTGGCAGACACCCTGTGCCGGGAAGGCCGGTTCGCGGGTGTGGCTCTGCTACTGGTGGACCCATCCGGGAAAACCGTGACGGGGGTAGCGTACTCCGGAATCTCCGAGAGGTACCGGGTGGGCCGGGTGCCACGGGGCCGGGGAGTGAGCTGGGAAGCTGTGGCGAAACGACAGGCGGTGTACGTACCCGACCTGCGCGAGGATCCCCGAGTGTATGCCCGGGAGAGGTTCCGGGATCCGCTGAGCGGCCTGTTCCTGCCTCTGCTGGGGCGGCTCGGTCCTGTGGGCGTGATGCTCGTGCAAGCCCCCGGCCCCGACGGGATCCCGCCGGAGGACCGGTCATTCCTCGAGCAGGTGACCTCCCCGGTAGCACTGGCGCTGGAGAACGCGCTGCTGTACGAACGGCTGGAACGGGCGGTAGCCCTGCGGGACGAGCTCCTGGGGGTCACGCGGGCACTCGCAGGGGCGGAACTGGACGTGGGGGCGCTGTGCCAGAGGATGGTCCACGAAGCCGTTCGCCTGGTCCCCGGAGCCGAGAGGGCGAGTCTCTCCGTCCGCGAGGGCGAGGAGTTCGTGTTCGTGGCCGCAGTAGGCTACGACCTCGCGGGCCTGCGGTGCGTGCGGTTTACGGAGCAGGACCGGCTGCGGTGGTACGGACTGGACGAAGCGTCCCTGCTGGCGGGCAGGCCGAGGTTGTTGTCCGGTGAGGAGGCCCGGCGGCGGGCTGCGGCCATCCGGCCGGTGCACGGCGCGGAGGCCATGGACCGCCACGGCGACCTGGACACGCTGCAGGTCACCCTGGGGATCCCCATCGTGCTCGACGGCCGCCTGGAGGCCTTCCTCAACCTGGACAGCCACAGCGATCCCGACGCCTTCGGGGAGGAGTCAGTCGAGGTGGCCACCATGTTCGGCCACCAGGTGGCGGCCATCCTGAAGGGCGCCCGGCTGCGCGCCCTCCTGGCCCACCAGGCCACCACGGACGCCCTCACGGGCGTGTACAACCGTCGGTACATGGAGCAGCGGCTCCGGGAGGAGCTGGCGCGGGCCGGTCGCGGTGGAAGTCCCGTATCCTTCGCGCTGCTGGACGTGGTGGGGCTCAAGGGGGTGAACGACACCCTGGGGCACGCGGCCGGCGATCTGGTACTGCAGGAGGTGGCACGGCAGCTGCGGGAGGCCGTGCGGGCTTCCGACGTGGTGTGCCGGTACGGCGGGGACGAGTTCGCGGTGCTGTTCCCGGACACGGGGCCGGCAGAGGCTGCTCGGGCCCTACGCAGGGCCCTGTGCACGCTGGCCCGCCGAGGGGGCGTGTGGGGGGAGGGGATTCCCGTGAACGCGGGGGTGGCGGGTTTCCCGCGGGACGGGCGCTCGGCGGAGGCCCTGGCCTCGGTGGCCGACCGGCGCATGTACCGGGCGCGCCAGCTGGGCGTGGACGTCTTATGGGAGGACGCCTGAAGCTCAGTCTGCTGGCGACCCGAGGGCCCGTTCCGAGCGCGAGAATCAGGGAAGGGTCGCTTCGAGTGCGGGCGCCGCTAGCGAACCACCTGGTACCGGGCCAGGAGTTCGCCGCCGTACTCCCTCAGCTCCCGCAACGCGAGCTGCAGCGGCCCGCCCACCGGGCCCGCCACGATGCGCCCCGCGGCCCCGCCCGCCACGAGCGGCGCCACCGTCAGGAACAGCTCGTCTACCAATCCGGCTGCCAGCAGGTGCGCGTTCAGGCTGGGGCCTCCTTCGCAGAGGACCCGCCGCACCCCGCTTTCGTACAGCCATCTGAGCGCCCGAGGTAGGTCCACCGAGCCCCGGCCGAAAGGCACCACCTCGGCCACCGCCTCCAGGGCCCGCCTCCGGAGGGGGGCGGCGTCCTCGGTGGTCACCAGCACGGGGCGGTTGCGGGGGTCTGCGAACAGCTTCAGGGAGGGGTCTAGGTGGAGCCGCGCGGAAACCACAGCGAGCCGGGGTACGGGCGCCAAGCCGCGCCGGCGCCTGCGTTCCTGGGCCTCCGGGTCCAGCCGCGGAGGGCCGTAGCCCTCGGCCCGGACCGTGCCCGCCCCCACCAGCACTACGTCGCAG
>JBKBVM010000101.1:0-6434 GCA_046289555.1 bacterium | reverse complement strand
GGCGGGCCCTGTGGCCTCGCCCTACGGCGTGCGCAGCGTGTACAACGGCCAGCCCCGCGGCCACCACCTGGGCGTGGACATCCGAGCCGCTGCAGGCACGCCCGTGCGGGCCGCCCACACCGGTGTGGTGGTGCTGGCGGAGCGGCTCCCCCTGGGGGGCAACACGGTCATCGTGGACCACGGGGCAGGCGTGTTCACCTCGTACCTGCACCTCCAGTCCCTGGCAGCTTCCGTGGGAGCGCGTGTTCGGCAGGGCCAGGTGGTGGGGTTCGTGGGCTCCACCGGGCTCAGCACAGCGCCGCACCTGCACTGGGCGGTACGGGTGAACGGCGTCCCCGTGGACCCGCTACAGTGGGTCCGGGTCAGCTGGTGAGCCAACCCTGACCGTCCGAGCAGCTGGCAGGGGCAGACGCGCCCCCGCGCCTGCCCTAACCGGAGTGCAGCTCTGTCCGGACCGGGACCGCGTGCGTGGCGCAGTAGACCCCCGGGCAGCGCCGTGTGGCCAGCTCCCGCACCTCCTCCAGCCGCTCCCGGGGGGAGTCGCTCTCGACGTACACGCTCAGCCGGACCCCCTCGACGATGGGTCCCTCGTGCAGCCCGAAGACGGCAGCGAAGTCCACGTCGCTTTCCGCCGCCACCCGCAGGCTCTTCAGCTCCACCCCCAGGCTGGCGGCCACCGTGGCGAAGGTGGCCGCGTAGCAGCACGCCATCCCGTACAGGCAGTACAGCATGGGGCCAGGACGGCTCCCGCCCCCGCCCTGCCAGGTGGGTTGGTCCGCCTCCAGTACCACCTCTCCACCCTCAAACTTCACCCGGGCCTCGAACTGCGGCCTGCCCGGCTCAAGGTTCCACGTGCCTTCCACCCGGTTGGTCCTGCGCGCGCCCCCGGGATCTGCCCGGAAGCTCTCCAGGGTGCGCTCCAGTGCGTCGAGGGACACGTTGTTCCGGTTCACGGTCGCCCTCCTTCAGCGTTCCCACGTCCCGGTTCGGGATGGGTCAGTCCTCGGACACCTCGTCCAGCAGCTTCTGCAGCCTGGCCCGTACGTCCTCGGGACGAAGCCCTCGGACCCGGAACTCTTTTTGCCTGGAAGCCCGGCCGCGCACCAGCTGCACCGCGGAAGGTGGGACCCCCAGGACGGAGGCCAGCACCCGCCGGGTCGCCTCGTTGGCTCTGCCGCCCTCGGGCGGAGCGTGCACCGCCACCAGCACGGCGTCCCCGCGGACGCCCCTGATCCCCTCGCGCCGGCTCGCCGGTTGGACCCGGACACGCAGGAGAACCCCGCTCTCCACGGCGCGGATCAGAGCCAACCTCCGGCGCCCGGACCCGTTCCGCGCATACGACCCGCTCCCTGCTGTTTTCGACGCTTGGGTCCGTGCACGAGGCGTCCGGACGCCGCACACGGCCGCAGCAGCTCGATGCGCGCTCCTGTGTACTTCACCATGAGCTGCATGTTGTCCTCGCGCTGCCAGTCGCCGTTGAGCGCCAGGTCCCGGGCTGCCTTCAGGTGCGCCACCATGAACCGCTGGGCCGCCCGGGGGTCACGCTCGGCCCAGTCTCCCCGAAGGTGACCGGCTTCATCCTCGACCTCCTACCTGTAACGTCGCCAGCTTCGCCCGGACCACCTCCACCGTGCGGGCCTTGAAAAGCAACAGACACCGTCAACAGCCCAACAGCTCCCGGGCGTGCCGGCGGGCGGTCTCCGTCGGGTTGGGGCCTGACAGCATGCGGGCGATCTCCTCCACCCGCGCGTCGCGGTCGAGGACCTCCACCACGGTCCGCGTCCTCCCCCGCTCGGTCACCTTGCGGATGGCCAGGTGGTGGTGGGCCAGGGCGGCGATCTGGGGCAGGTGGGTCACGCACAGGACCTGGCACACGCCGGCCAGCTCGCTCAGCTTGGCGGCGAGGACGTGGCCGGTGCGGCCCCCCACGCCTGAGTCCACCTCGTCGAACACCATCACCGCCGGCGGGTCCGCCCTGGCCAGCACGGTCCGCACGGCCAGCATCACCCGCGACAGCTCCCCACCCGAAGCGACCCGCTGAAGCGGCCGCGGCGGTTCGCCCGGGTTGGTGGACAGCAGGAACTCCACCCGGTCCGCACCCCACGGCGCCACCGCGAGCCGGCGGCCGTCTACCACCAAGCCGTCGGGGGCCTCCTCCACGTCCAGCTGTACCCGGAACCGCGCCGCGGGCATCGCCAGGTCCTGCAGGTGCTGCAGGATGGCCTTCTCCAGGCGGCGGGCCGCCGCCGCCCGGGCGGCCGACAGGTCTCGTACCACGGAGGCCAGCTGGGCCTCCACAAGGGCCAGTTGCTGCTCCAGCTCCGCCCTCCTGCTGTCCGCGTTCTCCAGGGCCTGCAGCTCCCGGGCCGCCCTGTCCCGGTACTCCAGCACCGACTCCACGGTGTCCCCGTACTTGCGCAGCAGGGCCCTCAGGGCGGCCAGGCGGCTTTCTACCTCCTCCAGCTGCGCGGGGTCGCTCTCCGCGCGCTCGACCGCCGCGTGCACCTCGCGGGAGAGGTCAGTTAGCTGAGCCTCCACAGACTCCAGGGCCTCCACCACCGGCACCAGCGCGGGATCCCAACTTGCGGCCTGCCGCAGCAGGACCGCCGCCCGGCCCACGCGGTCGCTGGCGGCGCCCTCGTCCCCGTACAGCGCCTGGTAGGCGGCGGCCACGGACTCCCGCAGCCGTTCCGCGTTCACCAGCCGCGTCCGCAGGCCCACCAGCTCCTCCACCTCGCCGGGACGCGGCCGCACCGCGTCGATCTCCGCGATCTGAAACCGCAGCAGGTCCACCCGCTGCGCCCGCTCCCGCTCGCCCACGTCCAGGGACCGTAGCTCGGACCGCAGCTGGCGCCAGTGACCGAACAGCTCTCCCGCACGGGCCCGCAGGGAGAGCAGGTCCCCTCCGCCGAAGGCGTCCAGAAGCTCCCGGTGGGACGCGGGTTCCAGCAGCCGCTGCCCCTCGTGCTGGCCGTGGATCTCCGCCAGCGAGGCTCCCAGCCGGCGCAGCACGCCCACGGTGGTGGGCTGGCCGTTGACGTACGCCCGCGCGCGTCCACCGATCTCCCGGACCAGGACCAGGGCCCCGTCCTCCCACGGCAGCCCCAGTCCGTCCACCACGGGCCGCAGCTGCGGGATGGACGCCGCCTCGAACACCGCCACGACCCGCGCGCAGCTGGCGCCCGTCCGCACCACGTCGGACGGCGTGCGCTGGCCCAGCACCGCACCCAGGGCGTCCACCAGCATGGACTTGCCCGCCCCCGTCTCCCCCGTGAGCACGTTCAGCCCCGGCCCGAACTCCACCCGGACGTCGTCCAGCAGGACGAAGTCGCGGACGTGCAGCTCCCGCAGCACGGCCTACCGTTCACCCCAGGCGAACTTCCGCCGCAGTAGCTCGTAGAAGGACGGAGGCTTCAACCGCACCAGCCGCGCCCGCTCCTCGGCCCGGCGCACCCGCACCACGTCCCCGCCCTGGAGCGGGCAACCCACCTGCCCGTCCACCGTGAGCAGCACGCCTTCCACCTCAGAGGCCACCTCCACCGTGGCCACGTCGTCCGCGTCCACCACCACGGGCCGCGCGGTGAGGGTGTGCGGGCAGATGGGCGTGATCACCATCGCACGCACCCCGGGGCTGAGGATGGGGCCTCCGGCCGACAGGTTGTACGCGGTGGAGCCCGTGGGGGTGGAGACGATGAGGCCGTCCGCCAGGTACGTGGCCAGGTGCTCCCCGTTCACGCACACGCGGATGGGCATCAGCCGTGCGTAACCGCTCTTGGTCACCACCATGTCGTTGAGGGCCAGAAACCGCTCCGCCACCTCGCCTGAGCGCACCACCTCCGCGGCCAGCATCATGCGCTCCTCGACCGCGTGGCGGCCCGCCACGAGCCGCTCCAGGGCCTCGGGGAGCTCCTCGAGCCCCACCTCCGCCAGGAAGCCGAAGCCGCCCACGTTCACCCCCATCACCGGGACGCCGCGGACCGCGCCAGTCCGCGCCGCCCGAAGGATGGTACCGTCCCCGCCCACCACCACCAGGGCGTCCGAGGACTCCGCCAGCTCCTGCTCGGAGGCCGCCAGCTCCTCCAGCTTCACCGCCCGCGCGCCGTCGGCATTCACCCGCACAACGAGGCCGTGCCGGAGGAGGGTGGAGACCCCCTCGCGCACCCGCACCGTCACCTGCGGGTCCTGTGCCGCTTTCTCCGGGTTCACCACCACGCCCACCGTCCGCACCGTCTACTCCTCCTTTACCGGAGCCCCGTGTGCCTCGGCCACCGCGCGGTCTATCCCCGCCTCGTCCAGGGCCCGCGGGGCGCCCTTGCGCAACAGCAGCAGGAACTCCACGTTGCCCCGGTCCCCGCGGATGGGGGAAGGCATCACGTCGTGCGCGCCGAGGCCGTGCGCCTCCAGGCCCCAAGCCACCTTGCGGAGCACCTGCCGGTGCACCTCGGGGTCGTCTACCACGCCTCGGCGCGCCACGCCTCGCCCCGCCTCGAAGGGCGGCTTGACCAGCGCCACTACGGGGGCAGCCGGTCGCAAGAGCGGCACCACCGGCGGCAGCGCCTGCAGCAACGAGATGAACGACACGTCCGCGCACGCGAAGTCCACGGGCTCCGGCACCAGGTGCGGGCCCAGGAGTCTGGCGTGGGTGCGCTCCAGCACCACCACCCTTGGGTCTGCCCGCAGCTTCGGATGCAGCTGGCCCCTGCCCACGTCCACCGCGTACACCTTTTGTGCACCGTGCTGGAGCAGGCAGTCGGTGAACCCGCCCGTGCCCGCGCCCAGGTCCAGAGCCACCACACCCCGCACGTCCAGGCCGAAACGGCGCAGCGCCGCCTCCAGCTTCAGTCCGCCACGGCTCACGTACGGGTGCGGCGGGGCCGCCACCTCCAGGGTGGCGTCTTCACGGACCTGGGTACCGGGTTTGTCCACCCGCCGGCCGTCCACCCGCACCAGACCCGCCAGGACCACCGCCTGCGCCCGCTCGCGGCTGGGCGCCAGGCCCCGCTCCACCAACAGCACGTCCAGCCGGCGCTTCTTTTTCGCGCCGGCACGCGCCTGCGCCTGCCTGGCCGTTCCCCCCTCGCGCACCCCTGCGGGCACCGCTACCGCTCGCGCTCCACCACAAATCGGGCGAGCTCCGCCAGCAGCTCGCCCCTCGGTCCCAGCGGCCGTAGGGCCGCCACGGCCGCCTCGGCCTCCTCCCGCGCCATCTGACGCGACCGCTCGAGGCCGAAGACCTTCGGGTAGGTGGCCTTGGACGAAGCTTCGTCCGCGCCCGCGGGCTTCCCGAGTTTCTCCGACTCGCCCACCACGTCCAGGACGTCGTCGGTGATCTGGAACGCCAGCCCGAGGTGTTCGCCGTAGGCGGTGAGGCACACGAGGTCTTCCTCGCGGCCGGTCAGCAACGGTCCCACCCGCGCGCACGCCCGGATCAGGCACCCCGTCTTCCTCCGGTGGATCTCCGGCACCCACTGGGCGGGCACCTGCCCCCGTTCCGCCAGCAGGTCCAGGACCTGGCCCCCCACCATGCCCTGGGTTCCCAGCGCCGCCGCCAGGTCCAGGACCACCCGCACCACCCGTTCCGGCGGCCCCAGGCGGTCAGAGGCGGCCAGGATCCACTGGAAGGCCATGTCGTGAAGGGCGTCGCCCGCCAGGATGGCGATGGCTTCGCCGTAGCGGACGTGGCACGTGGGGCGGCCTCGGCGCCAGTCCGCGTTGTCCATGCTGGGCAGGTCGTCGTGGATCAGGGAGTAGGTGTGCACCGCCTCCACCGCGCAGGCCACCGGGAGCACGGCCTCCGCGTCCAGCCCGCAGGCCTGCGCGGAGGCCAGCACCAAAGCAGGGCGGAAGCGCTTGCCGCCCGCGAACACGCTGTACCGGACCGCCTCGTGCAGGATCCTGGGCTCCTGGTCCGCGGGCGGCAGCAGGCCGTCCAGGGCCGCGTCCACCCGTCGCCCCGTCTGTTCCAGGAACGCCTCCGCCCGGGAACCGATCAGCGCAACCTCCCGGCTGCCGCCCGCACGTGCTGCACCGTCACGCTCCTGAGGAAGCCAGGCGTGCGTTCACGAAAAGCGTCGCGCCCTGTCGGGGAGCCGTCTACGAGTACCGGATCCGGAAGTAGCGCTCGCCCAGGGGCTGCTCCCATTGCAGCTCCACGCTGGTCACCACCGCGCTGCGGGGCCCCCGACGGACGGCCTCCAGGAAGTCCCGCACCGCCTCCTCCGGCCCTTCCGCCACCACCTCCAGGCGGCCGTCGGGCAGGTTCCGGGCGTAGCCGCCCACCCCCAGACGCTCCGCCCACTCCTCCGCGAAGAACCGGAACCCTACACCCTGCACCCGGCCGGAGAGCACCGCCCGGGCCCGCACCGTCCGCCCTCCGCGCACCGGAGACTCCCGCGACATCTCGCAGGCCTCCCCGCCTACGTTAGCACCCGCTT
>JBKBVM010000100.1:0-6457 GCA_046289555.1 bacterium | reverse complement strand
GGCGAGCTCGCGGTTCAGCAGCGCCACCAGGACCACGCGGGCACCAGGGGCCACGCGGCGGACCAGCGACGCCACCATGGCCCCGTGGTGGGCGCGGTAGTCCCGCATCTGTTCCTCGGTGGCCAGTAGCGGCGACCATGCCCTGGCCCGCCAGCGCTCCGCCAGCCCGCAGGGAGAGCCGTCCGGGTCCGGCAGGGGCGCCCAGACCGGGAAGTTCTCCGGCACCTGTTGCGGCCAGTCCACGTACACATCCACGCAGCCCGGGTCCAGGCGTGGCAGGCCGTCGGGCCCGAGCCCGGGGCCGCTATCCAGGATGACTACGGTCACACCCTCCCCGCGGGGCCGGAACTTTACCCGCTCGTACTGCAAAAGCCCGATGTGTTCGAAGGACGGCTGGCTGGCGAAGTCCGTCTCGTCGGCATCGGGAAGCCGGATGGCGGACTCCGGGGTGGGGCTGCCGTGGGACACCTCCGCCTGCCCCCGCACCTGGAAGTCCAAGGACGCGTGCGCGGACGGCACGGCCTCGGATAGGCGCCGCACCACGTTTCGTTCCGGTTCGTCGCTTTCCAGGACGAACCGCCGCACCGCCCGGGACCACGGAGGGGGCCTGCGGACGGGCGGCAGGGGGAGCGCTTCCCACCGCCACACCCTCCCGGACCGGCGGGAGACGAATACCGTGCGTGGCCTCGGGGGAGGTACGAGGCACCGGACGGGGTGTGACCGCTCCACGGAGTCCAAAAGGACTTCCGGACACGCCACCACCAGGTGGCCGCGCAGGCATTTCCACGCTTCGCGCATGCTCACCCTCCTTGAGGGCTTCCACCTACTGAACGCGCGCAGCCCGTGTTTTCGACCAGCCGGGCCAGGGGATCGCCCACCACGACGAACCCGGCCCAGTGCCAGGGGTGCTCCCACCGGGCGCGCAGCTGGAGGCCGGCGCTTCGGAGCGCATCCGGGATCCGGGCGCCACGGCCCAGACGGCCGTACAGCTGCCGCATGAACTGGGCGGTGGACCCGTCGTGCACCGGCCACAAAGACACCACTACCGCCCGGGCGCCGGCGTGGAGCCACGCGCGTGTGAAGCCCACCAGCTCGTCCCCGGGCAACACCCTGGAGGCCCCGGTCTCACAGCCGCTCAGGACCACGATCCCACAGCCAGCCTCGGCTGCCAGGACGTCCGCCGCGGTGACCGGGCCCGCGGTGAGGTGGATGGCGGACAGCAGCGGTGCCTCGGGCCGGAAACGGCAGTGGGCGGCCACATGAACCAGCGCCGCGTCCCGCAGGGCGGTCAGGAACTCCGCGGGACTGGGATTCTCGTACAGACGGCCCCCAACTCGCCGGGCCACCCAGCGGGCTTCCGCCATGGCCTCGGGCAGCTGGCCCCGCAGGCCGTCGGCCACGCACACCGCAGGTCCGCGGGCCATAGGCCGCTTCTGCAGCAGGGGGAGCAGCGACCCTGCGGGCACATACCCCACTTCCCACCGGTCCCACACGTGCGCGTGCCCATCACTGAAAGCGTGGAAGGGCAGGCCGTGCAGCAGCCCGAAGGGCGCCACCACGAGGCGGCGGTAGGGGCGGAGGTGTGGCTCCACCGGGGCCACCAGGAGTGAGTGCAGGTCCTGTAGGACCCGACGGGCCTGACGTACAGCTTGCCAGGCGGGAAGCTGTCCTGCGGCGTACGCGCGCAGGCCGTTAGCCCACAGGGCGGCTGCGCGGGCCACCTCCCGCGTGTCGCATGCCCGATGGCAGGTCAGCTTCCTGCCCGGCTCCAGGACGAAGACCAGCACGTGGTCGCCGGCCGCGAAGTACTCCACCAGGGCCGTGTCGCTGTCCAGATCCGGGAGAGCTGGCCTGAGGGTGCGCATCAGGAAGGGGGCCTCGGAAGCGTATGCGGGGTCCTGCAACTGGAGCCGCCAGAGCAGGTCCCGCACCCGGGATTCCAGGTCCGGTTCGGCCGGTTGTCCGCGAAGGTGCGGCTCGCCAGGATCCAGCTCTGCAAAAACCCCACGGCGGTAAGCCTCCAGAAGGTGGTTCAGCTCCTGTACTAGGTGGGCGCTTGCGGGGTCCCGGGGGCGCAACCGGAGCCCGTGGGAGGCCAGGAGCCAAGCCATACCCCGCGACTTGGCCGACTGGACCACCTCCCACGCCCGTACCCACCGCCCCCGCGCCCAAAGCTCCAGCACCGACGCCGCGTACAGCTGGCAGAGCTCCCCGAACACCCCCGAACGCAGGTCCGCAGGCAGCCAGGCCAGCATGCGGTCGGCCCACCGGACACCGCTGAGCAAGTGCCCGGTGCGCCTTGGTGGCCTCAGGGCGCTGAGCCGTCGGTGGGCCGCAGCGCAAAGCCAGGCCATACGGTGCTGCTGCCCCAGGCGGAGAGCCTCCCGGGCGGCCTGGAGGGCAGTAGCGGTGTCCTGCAGCAGGAGGTAGGCGTCGGAGCGCACCAGCAGGGCCCGCCCCGCGCCCGCAGGGCTGCCCACCTTAGCCCAGCTCCGGTAGGCTTGGTCCGCGAGTGCTGCGGCCTCAGACGTGTTCCCTTCCCGCAACCGAACGGCGGCCAGCTCGCAGGCGACGGCGGCCCCCCACGCCTGGCGCCCCGTCCTGTCGAGGGCTGCTCGGGCTTGCTGGAGGAGGGCCCCCGCGGCGCGGAGGTCTCCCCGCTGCCGGCACGCCACAGCACCCACGTAGCGGGCACGGGCCGCTTCGGCGATGAGCCCCGCCGCGTCCAGCGTGTGCGCCAGCCGGTGCGCTTCGGCGGTCACGTGGTCCGCCTGTCCCAGGTACAGGCGACACTCCAAAGCGAAGAGGCGGTAGGCGGCTGCCGCGGCAGGCACGCCAGCCTCCTGGTAGCGGTCTGCCACCGCCTCGAGGGCCTGAAGGGCGTGCGCGTACCGACCCTGACCCACGTCTGACCAGGCAGTGGCCGCAGCGGACCGCAGGGCCAAAAGGGGGCTTCCGGCTGCCTCCGCACACCGGGTGGCCTCCTGCAGGGCTCGAGCCGCCTCCTCGTGGCGGCCGAGCTGTGCCAGCAGCAGCCCCGCGTTGTGCTGCGCCACCGCTAGGTCCAGGTCGGCGGACTTTCCCAGGGCCCGGAACTGGTCAGCCGCTTGCGCGTAGGCGAGGAGGGCTGCCTCAGTCTCCCCCAGGTACTGGAGCAGGGTGGCGCGCTGTGCCCGCACGCGGGCCGCGAACAGGCAGGCTCCCGGGTCGGCGGCGAGCACTGGCTCGACGAGGTCCGCCAGCTCCAACGCCTCACGGTAGCGGCCCTGCCGGAACAGCACGCCGATGCGGCCTACCCCGCACCGTGCGGCCAGGGTGGGCTGGCCGTGCGCTTCCGCCAGCCGCCGAGCGGCCTCGTAGGCTTCGTGGGCTTCCTCCAGCCGCTCGCACCAGAGAAACGCGTTGGCCACCGCCAGTCGCGCCACCACTCGGGCGGCTGGGTCCGCTCCGGCCCCTGCGTAGTCTGCCAGTTCTCGGGCCCGCTGCAGGGCCTCCTGCGGTTGCCGGTGGGCCAGGCGGTCCACCAGGTCCTTGAGGTGTTCGGCCACCTCCAGGCAGGGGTCTCCGAAGCGCTCCCGCAGGAAGCGCGCGGGGCCTCCACGGGAAGCGGCTTCCTCCCACGCCGCCAGCAGGCTGTCGCCTTCGGGGGTCACGGCGGCGGTGTTCTTGGACGGCCTGTCCGGTTCCTGCTATGGTGGACGCGAGCTGCAGCCTGGAGGAGGGGATGATCGGACAACGGCAGACCCTGGACGCGCTGTGCGTGAACACCCTGCGGGCGCTGGCCATGGACGCGGTGGAGCGCGCCCGGTCAGGTCACCCGGGCGCGCCCATGGGGTTCGCCGGGCCGGCGTACGTGCTGTGGACCCGCTTCCTCCGCCACAACCCCCGCAACCCGCACTGGCCCGACCGGGACCGGTTTGTGCTGTCCGCGGGGCACGCGTCCATGTTGCTGT
Source organism: bacterium (assembly GCA_046289555.1). Classification (GTDB taxonomy): domain Bacteria; phylum Sysuimicrobiota; class Sysuimicrobiia; order Sysuimicrobiales; family Sysuimicrobiaceae; genus Tepidifontimicrobium. Next base: position 2,504 of record JBKBVM010000100.1, on the reverse strand, counting down.
ACGCCCTCCTGTACCTCACGGGTTACGACCTCACGCTGGACGACCTGAAGAACTTCCGCCAGTGGGGAAGCCGGACGCCCGGCCACCCGGAGTTCCGCGCCACGCCCGGGGTGGAGTGCACCACGGGCCCTCTGGGCCAGGGGTTTGCCAACGCGGTGGGCATGGCCATCGCGGAACGGCACCTGGCCAGCGTGTTCAACCGACCTGGCTACGAGATCGTGGACCACTGGACCTACGTGGTGGCCTCGGACGGCGACTTGATGGAGGGCGTGGCGCACGAGGCGGCTTCGTTGGCGGGGCACCTGCAACTGGGCAAGCTCGTGTGCCTGTACGACGCCAACGGGGTGTCCCTGGCGGGCAGCACAGAGCTCACCTTCACGGAGGACGTGGCTGGCCGGTTCGAGGCCCTGGGCTGGCACGTCCAGGAGGTGGCGGACGGTAACGATCTGACCGCGGTGGAGGCCGCCCTGACGCAGGCCCGTGCAGACCTGAGTCGACCCTCCCTGATCGTGGTACGGACGCAGATCGCTTACGGGAGCCCCAGCAAGCAGGGCCGCCACGAGGCGCACGGCGCGCCCCTCGGTGAGGAGGAGGTGCTGCGGGCCAAGCGGAACCTGGGCTGGCCGCACGAGGAACCCTTCGTGGTGCCGGAGGAGGCGCTGACGGAGTTCCGGAAGGCGGTGGAGAGGGGCCAACAGCTGGAGGCGGACTGGCGTCGCCGGTTCGAGGCGTACGCCCGCGAGTACCCGGACTTGGCGGACCAGTGGGAGCGGGCGCAGCGGGGAGAGCTCCCGCCGGGCTGGGACCAGGACCTGCCCGGCTTTACCGCGGGCGATCGGGTGGCCACCCGCAGCGCCTCCGGGAAGGTGCTGAACGTCCTGGCATCCCGCATTCCGTGGCTGGTGGGCGGTTCCGCGGACCTGAACCCGTCCACCCAGACCGCGTTGTGGGGGCTGGGCGACTTTCAGAGCCCTCTGCGGCCGGTGCGCGACCCGCAGGGCGCGTGCGGGGGCCCTATGGACTACCGCGGCCGCAACCTGCACTTCGGGGTGCGGGAGCACGCGATGGGTGCGGTGGCCAATGGGATCGCCTACCACGGTGGCCTGAGGCCGTTCGTGGCCACGTTCCTGGTGTTCTCGGATTACGAACGGCCTGCCATCCGTCTGGCCGCGTTGGCGGAGCTGCCGGTCGTGCACGTGTTCACCCACGACTCCGTGCTGGTGGGCGAGGACGGCCCCACCCACCAGCCCGTGGAGCACCTGCCGTCCCTGCGGAGCATCCCCAACCTGCTGGTGATCCGACCCGCGGACGCGGCGGAGACCGTGGAGGCGTGGCGGGTGGCCCTGGAGCACAGGGAGGGACCTGTGGCGCTGGTCCTGACCCGCCAGGCGGTGCCGGTCCTGGATCGCAACCGGTACGCGCCCGCCTCCGGCCTGCGGCGCGGGGGCTACGTGCTGGCGGACTGCGACGGGCCGCCGGAGTTGATCCTGATCGGTACGGGTTCGGAGGTTTGGTTGTGCGTGGAGGCGTACGAGCGGCTGCGGGGAGAGGGCGTGCGAGTCCGGGTGGTGAGCCTGCCGTCCTGGGAGCTGTTCGAGCGCCAGCCTCCCTCGTACCGGGAGGAGGTCCTGCCGGCCAGTGTAGTCCGCCGGCTGGCGGTGGAGGCGGCCCGGCCCTTCGGTTGGGAGCGGTACGTGGGCTGCGGAGGCCGAGTGCTGGGAGTGGACCGGTTTGGGGCTTCCGCTCCCTACGCGGTCGTGGCGGAGAAGCTCGGGCTCACGCCGGACCGGGTCTACCGGGCCGCCCGCGAGCTGCTGGAGCGACCCGCGTGACGGTGCCGGGGCCGGTCTGCTAGGCTTCGGTCAGGCGCAGCCACGACGCCACGAGCCCCCCGTGGAGCACGTGGGCCCCGAGCGCCAGCCACGGCATCCCTCCTCCCGCCAGCTGGGAGCCGAGGATGCCCGCGCCTGCCAGGGGGAACGCCACGAACAGGGTCAGGGGCCAGACCAGCAGGGCGTACAGCGCCCCGCACAGCCAGGGACGGTCCCGCAAAGCGGCGGCCCGGTACAGGACGGGTGCCACCGCCACCCCGTAGACGTACCCGTATCCTGGCCCGCTCAGCAGAAGGAGCAGGAGGCTTGCCGCGAAAGCCCACCGGGTGCGGTCCACCACGAGGTTGTCCCACAGCGCCACGAACCAGCGCTGGACCAGCCCCGCACCTTCCGGGTGCCACACCGCACGGCCCAGTCCCCACAGCAACACGCCCAGGCAGGCATGGGCCGTTACCAGGGTGGCGGCCACCGCTACCCGGAAGGCATGACGGCCGGAGTAGCCAGTCCACGTGTCCGTGTTCAGCACCCGTGACCTCCGCGTGCGCCCTAATGGAGGCGCGTCGTACAATAGCCCCGGACGCGCCCGCCCTGTAGTTTGTCGGAAAGCGGCGCGGCGCGCAACTCGGACCCGGTGGATCGTTTCCGTCGCTTCTCGGCGGCCCTGCTGGCCCT